>JAGVEJ010000236.1 GCA_020058225.1 Candidatus Zixiibacteriota bacterium
AGAGATTCATTGTCGGCAAAGGCGGACACTATTCTGGATGTAACAGAAGGCTTAATCGCCCTAAATTTGATAATTTCGGAGGCAATATCGACACCGGCCGGACAAACCGTGGCGCAATTTTTACAATTCAAACAGAAGGCAAGATATTTATTCAGCTCTTTTCTTTTTTCATCGGATTGGTGCATTATTCTCAGCCACCCGCGCGGTGAAAAGTCCTCCCGACGAAATAAATCATAGGCTGGGCAGTATCCATTGCACTTACCGCAGGCGGCGCAGTATAACTCAAGTTTCTTATAATCAATACCTTCTGTAAAGGGGATATCGCTTATTATTACATCCGGATTAAGAATATTGTCGGGATCGAGAATATTTTTTATTTTGCGGAAAATTTTATAGACATCTTTGCCATACAATTTATTCACCAATGATGCCCTTAAGCGCCCATCGGCATGCTCTGCCGTGGTCGAACCGCCGATTTCAATCACATGCTCATAAACCTTTTGGTAGAGATTGCAAGCCAGATTGAACTCATTGTCATCGTTCATGTCAAAAAGAGGGCGGATATGCAGATTGCCATCACCGATATGTCCAAAAATTCCATAGGTGAGTTGATGAGAATCAAAGATAGATGTTACATACTCAATAAAGGCGGGGACCTTTTCGGGAGAAATTGAGACATCTTCGATTAGCGGTATAGGGCGCCTATTGGCATGATGACGATATAAGGTCGGAACAATCGCCTTGCGTGCCCGCCATAGTTCGGCAGTCGAGGAAATATCATGAGCAAACTCGATTGGCGTTATTAAACCAAATTTTCGCGAAATTTTAGATAAGGCTAATTTTTTGGAATCTGTATTGTCATCAAATTCAACAATCAGCACTGCGGCGGCATCGCTGGGGATATGGAATTTTTCTCTTCCGATTAAATTCAATGTAGAACCATCAATAATTTCCAATCCTGATGGTCCAATAGCCAAAATTTCCCTGACTGCTTCTCCAGCTTTCACGAGCGATTTGAAATATAAGCGGGCGGTGAGAATTTCTCCGGAGATTGGAAGAAGCCTTAATTTGGCCGACATAAAAATGCCCAATGTTCCTTCGGAACCAACATATAAGGCGGGAAGATTGAAAATTCCCTTGCCAAGCTCTTCAGCGACCACTTTAAGATTATATCCTGAAGAATTTTTTTTAAGCTTTGGCCATCGGTCTAATATTTTATCACGATTATCACTGATTAGATTATAAATCATTTTATATTCAGGATTATTTATAAAGAATTTCTGCAGGTCGCTTGAATCCAGCGGGAATTTCTTTAGATGAACCATTTTTCCATTTGGTTGGATAACATCTAATTCCTCGACAAAATCAGATGTCAATCCATATTTAACGGAACGGGGGCCGGAGGAATTATTGGCGATCATTCCACCAATCTGGCACGAATCGCCTGATGATGGATCCGGCGGGAAGCAAAGGCGATATTGATGCAAGACAATATTTAATTCATCGTAAATAATGCCGGGTTCGACAATTGCATATTGGTCTGACTGATTAATTTCAATTACTTTTTTATAATTGCTAAAATCCAGTATCACACCAGAGCCAATAGCGCCACCGGCCAAACCGGTGCCGGCGCCGCGGGGAGTTATGGAGAGCCTATTTTTGCGGGCAAAATTAATACTTTCGGTAATATCTGCAATGGATCTTACAAATACAACCCCATGAGGTGCAACTGAATAAATCGAGCCATCCGAGGAATAGGCTGTTAGAGTGGGCTTGGAAGTTTCCAATTTCATTGATATATTGATTTATGAAAACTAAGGGGATTTGGCTGGGAATGGTTTATAAAATATGGTTTCATCATGTGCAGAATATAGTCTATTATTATTACGAGTCAAATATTTATCAACAGAGGATTATTTTCATTATTGTATGCCATTATTTGTGAATAAAATAACAATAATTATTGACAAAACGGCCTTTTTTTCCTACTATTTTTGCAGGCAAATAAATTCAATTCAGGATATTTTATTATAGTTCCCACATTTACATAATCTATCGAGGAGAGGGCTATGCAATTTACAAGAGCCGAAGAGTATGGTATAATGGGCATCATCTATCTTGCTAAACAGGATGGAAATCGAGCTGTCCCTTTGTCCGAAATAGCCGAGGAACAGGGTATCCCGGAAAAATTTCTCGCCAAGATTTTTCAGAACCTCACCAAGACTGGCCTTGTGAGATCTCATAGGGGGGTAAAAGGAGGTTTTACAATCGGAAAAAGACCTGAGTCAATCACAATGAAAGAGGTTGTGGAAACGATTCAGGGGCCATACAGATTAATCAGATGCCTCTATGACAAAGAGTGCTGTGAAAAGTATATTAACTGTCCGATTCGCACGGTGTTGGAGGAGGCAGAGGGGGAACTTCTCAAAGTCTTTGGGAAATATAGAATTAGCGATTTGGCAAGAATGAAATGGGAGAAGAGAAAATCCTAAATCTTTAGAGTCAAAATTCTCTAAAATTGGTTTACATGTCGAAGGATTCTGATTATATTTGGGGCTAATTTTTGAAGAGGAGTTAAGATGTCTGTCAAGTCCGATCGCTGGATAGAGCAGATGGCCATAAAGAATGATATGATCAGACCCTTTTCGGCAAAGCAGGTAAAAAAGGGTATTAGTTATGGATTATCTTCTTATGGCTATGATATCAGGGTGGCTGATGAATTCAAGATATTTACAAATGTCAACTCATCAATTATAGATCCCAAAAATTTTACCACTGATTCTTTTGTTGATGTCAAGGCTAAGAGTATTCTAGTGCCGCCTAATTCCTTTGCATTGGCGCGCTCAGTTGAGTATTTTAAGATTCCCAGAGATGTAATTACAATATGTCTTGGCAAATCAACCTATGCCCGATGCGGGATTATAGTCAATGTCACTCCCTTTGAACCGGAATGGGAGGGGCATGCCACATTGGAAATTTCCAATACTACTCCCCTACCTGCGAAAATCTATGCCAATGAAGGAATTGCCCAGATTATTTTCCTTGGTTCCAACGAGATATGCAGAGTCTCGTATAAGGACAAAAAAGGGAAATATCAGGGACAACGAAATATCACTTTACCTAAGACCATATAATCCCGAAAATTTATTATATAAAGTGAGACTTATTAACTGGAGATAAATATGTCAAATAAAACCGAAGTGACAAAAAATGCGACGTCGAATTCTCAAACGAACAAAAAGAGAAAAATGGTTACCATTGACGGTAATACCGCCGCCGCTTATGTAGCACATGCCTTAAGCGAAGTAATAGCCATATATCCTATAACTCCCTCATCCAATATGGGTGAAATTGCCGATGCCAAGTCCGCCGATGGCGAAGTCAATATATGGGGGACTATTCCCAATGTGGTCGAACTGCAATCCGAAGGCGGGGCATCCGGCTCGGTGCATGGAGCCGCCTCCGCCGGCGCATTAACCACGACCTTTACAGCCTCGCAGGGGCTTCTCCTAATGATTCCCAATATGTTCAAGATGGCGGGCGAATTGACTCCGACTACTTTTCATGTATCCGCCAGAACGGTAGCGACCCATGCTCTTTCGATTTTTGGCGATCATTCCGATGTCATGGCCACCCGTTCCACCGGATTTGCCTTGATAGCTTCCGGTTCCGTTCAGGAGGTGATGGATATGGCGATAATCGCACATGCGGCATCGCTTGAAAGTCATATCCCATTTTTGCATTTTTTTGACGGTTTTAGAACATCCCATGAAGAACAGAAAGTGGAGCAGTTTGATTTTGACGATATGCGGGCGATGATAGATGAAGAATCTATTGCCGTTCATCGCGCCAGAGCATTAAGTCCGGATCATCCAACTCTCAAAGGGTCATCGCAGAATCCTGATGTCTTCTTCCAGGCCAGAGAAACGGTAAATAAATATTATTCCAAAGCTCCCCAAATTGTGCAGGAAGTGATGGATAGATTTGCCAATACTGTTGGGCGAAACTATAGTCTCTTTGATTATATCGGCGCTCCTGATGCCGAGCAAATAGTCGTCATGATGGGTTCCGGTTCAGAAACAATGCATGAGACAGTCGAATATCTCAATGAAAAGGGCGCCAAATATGGTTTGATTAAGGTCAGGTTATATCGTCCCTTTGCGGTTGAGGCCTTTCTGAAAGCCATTCCCAAGACAGTCAAGAAAATTGTCGTGTTAGACCGCACCAAGGAGCCGGGCTCAATTGGCGAACCACTTTATACGGATGTTCAGACGGCCATTGCCGAAGGGATGAAAAATGGATTGGCGCCATTTAAGGATTATCCGCTTGTGGTTGGGGGCCGCTACGGCCTTAGTTCAAAGGAATTCAATCCGGCCATGGCAAAGGCTGTCTTTGACAATCTGAAGAAAACCGACCCGAAGAATCATTTTACGGTCGGTATAAATGATGATGTCACTCATACCAGTCTTGATGTAGATTATTCATTAAGCCTTGAAGGCGAGGATGTTTTCCGCGGCCTATTCTACGGTCTTGGCGCTGATGGTACAGTGGGCGCCAATAAAAACTCGATTAAAATTATCGGTGAAAACACAGATAATTATGCACAGGGATATTTTGTATATGATTCCAAAAAGGCGGGTGCGGTTACAGTATCGCATTTACGCTTTGGGAAAAAACCTCTGCGCCGCCCCTATCTTATTACATCAGCGAAGTTTGTTGCCTGCCATAATTTCTCCTTCCTTGAAAAATATGATATGCTGAGTCCTCTTGTCACGGGCGGAACCTTCTTGTTAACCAGTCCTTATGGTCCAGAGGAAGTCTGGGATCATCTTCCAATGGAAGTGCAGAAACAGATAATCGAGAAAAAGGCAAAGTTTTATGTAATAGATGCTACAAAGTTGGCCAAAGAGCTTGGTCTGGGCGCCCGCATTAACATGATAATGCAGACGGCCTTCTTTGTAATAAGCGGCATTCTTCCCAAAGATGAAGCCATTGCGGCCATTAAAGATGCCTTGAAAAAGACATACGGTCATAAGGGCGAAAAAGTGGTGCAGATGAATTATGCATCGGTTGATACATCAGTCAATAATATTCATGAAGTGCATTATCCTGACAAGGTTACCAGCAAAATCAAGAAGCCGCCTATTGTTCCGGAGAATTCTCCTGAATTTGTTAAATATGTGACGGCTACCATTATTTCCGGAAAGGGCGATGATTTGCCCGTATCGGCAATGCCTGATGATGGAACATTCCCGGTTGCAACCACCCAATTTGAAAAGAGAAATATTGCGGTTGAAATACCTGTTTGGGATGAGAAGGCTTGCATTCAGTGCGGTATTTGCTCTATTGTCTGCCCGCATGCGTCTATCAGAATGAAGATTTATAAGCCTGAGGCGCTTAAGGACGCTCCGCCGGCATTCAAGTCCACGGATGCCATGACCAAGCAATATCAGGGATATAAATATACATTGCAGGTTGCTCCCGAAGATTGTACCGGATGTGAGGTTTGCGTGATGGCTTGTCCCGCCTATGCGAAAGATGCGGTCGGAAACAAGACCAACTTGAAGGCCATAAATATGTCGCCGCAAATTCCCCTTCGTGAGCAGGAATCAAAAAATTGGAATTTCTTCCTCTCCATACCTGAAACTGATCCGGCCATATTCAACATTGAAACCACCAAAGGCAGTCAGTTGGTGCGTCCATTATTTGAATTTTCCGGAGCTTGCGCCGGTTGCGGGGAAACGCCGTATATTAAATTAGTCAGCCAACTTTTCGGCGACAGGGCCATAATCGGCAATGCCACCGGATGCTCATCTATTTATGGCGGCAATCTTCCGACAACCCCCTATTGTCAGCGTGCTGATGGGCGCGGCCCGGCTTGGTCTAATTCACTTTTTGAAGATAATGCTGAATTCGCTTTTGGTATGAGATTAGCTATTGATAAAATGAATGAGCATGCTTTGGAATTGTTGCATCTGCTTATCCCTGAAGATTATTCTGCTATTAAAACGGCCAATCAGAATGCGCCGGCTGAAATTGAGGCTCAACGCGAACGCGTGGAGCAGATAAAGAAAAAACTGGCAAAGATGAATACTCCCGAGGCGAAAAAACTTCTGACCTTGGCTGATTATCTGGTTAAGAAATCTGTCTGGGGATTCGGAGGAGATGGTTGGGCTTACGATATTGGTTACGGCGGATTGGATCATGTCATGGCATCCGGCAAAAATGTAAATATTCTTGTACTCGATACGGAAGTTTATTCCAATACCGGCGGACAAATGTCGAAAGCGTCTCCACTTGGAGCGGTAGCCAAATTCGCCGCCGCCGGCAAGCCGCTTCCAAAAAAGGACCTTGGTATGCTGATGATGGCCTATGGGACGGTTTATGTTGCCCAAATTGCGATTGGGGCAAGCCACAATCAGACAGTGAAGGCATTTGCTGAGGCCGAAAAATATAACGGCCCATCTATAATCATAGCATATAGTCATTGTATTGCCCACGGCATTGATATGTCTCATGGTCTTGAAGAACAGGAGAAGGCAGTCAATTCCGGACATTGGATTCTTTACAGGTATAACCCTGACTTGATCAAGCAGGGCAAGAACCCTCTTCAGCTTGACAGCAAGGCGCCATCAATTAGCTATACTGATTATGCCTTGGGCGAAGTTAGATTTAAAAGCCTGATGAGAAGTATGCCGGAACGCGCTGAACAGCTTTTGAAATATGCACAGGAAAACGCTTACATGAGATATAATCTCTATAAGCAGTTGGCTTCCATGGACTATAGCAAGATAACACAGAAGCCGGCATAAATAATAGAATTCCCATTTTTTGGGCAGATTCGGTCGAATCTGCCCATTTTTTTATTCTGTTTTTCACAACTCCTTGTCATATCGCAGATTGCCCCAATCTTCATTTTCTGATTACAATAATATTTTGATAAAAAAAACCGATAAAGTTAATAATGCATAACATTTGCAAGGAGGCCCTATGCTGAAAAAATATGTCCCTTTAATCGCGTTGCTGATGATTTTTGGTTTTGCCCTTAATTTATCAGCGCAGACCGAAGATGAAATTGTCTCCAAGTTTTTAAAGAAGACTGAGAAAAAACATCAAAATAAAATCGGTTTCTTTACTGCGTATTTCTCCTATGGGAAACTTTCCGATGAAAACCCATACAATAAATACAGCATTTATGGAGATAATAATATTATTGCCAGTGATCCGGGAGATGGGAAATTCGATGGAGCATATCGATCCGATCAAATGGGCGCCACGTTTGGATTGATGTTCACTAATAATATTGCCGCTAAACTTGGATTTGAGTATTGGTTGAAAATGGGAACCAACAAAGTCGGCGATTATAATTTTGGAATTGCGCCTGCCGGTGAGCATGAAAATTTCAACCTAATCTCAGAGGTTCAGGTATATGGACTCAATGCCGGTGTCGATGTTTACTTGACCAATCCCCCGAATGAGCAAGGCCAAATTAAAGGGTTGGCAATAAGATTAAATGGTGGAGGCGGCTATTATTTGACCAAATGGGAAATCTGGCAGGGAAACAGTTCTTACAACCTATCGACGGGAATCTCGGAATCGAATATCGAACCGCTCAAAGGCTCTGCCCCGGGCTATTTTGGCGGTGTAGGATTTGATTTGCCAATAAGATTTCTTGGAATGGTAATGGGTACCGAATTCAGCTATTTGGTATTGAACTTTACCAATGTTCGTTCATATAATAACATAGGTGAAGAGCTTTATTTGACTATGTCTGAGGGTAATGAACCCAAAAGGGTTGACCTTGATTTTTCCGGCATTCGAGGCAAGATTGAATTGAAGAAGTTCTTTTCCTTGTGATTTATCGGTTGACAGAGCCCTGATTTGGGATATTTTAGCCTAATTGAATTTGGACCATTAGATGGAGATGAAAAATTGAAAAAAGCCCTTATTGCTGTCGCTCTGATTTGCCTGATAGGCATGGTGTCCTTAAGCGCTCAAACTGACGCCGACATAAAACTTCCGGCATCACGGGCGGGGCAAATTAGCGCCCCATTGGGGAAAATAGCCTTTATTCGTGATGGTGACCTCTGGGTCATGGATTGGGATGGCAAAAATCAGTTCAAGGTTGTAGCCGCCCAAAATGCCGATGGAAGAGTATCCTGGGCTCCGGATAATAAGAGAATCGCTTTTGTCAGAAAGGGTAATGTTAATCTTCAGGGTCCTGATAATCTTGGCGGACAACATAAAGTATATGACTTATTTATCGGATATCTTGATTCCGCCAACGTTAACACCAATTTCTGGTATCGTTTGGCTAATGACCTTGGCTCAAGACATCCCGAATGGTCAGCAGATGGAAGCAGAATATTGTTTACCAAAGACCTTAATGCCAATACTCTGAATGCGGAGTTACCCAACTACCAAAATTGCACCATTGATACCCTCGGCAATTCGTTTCAACAGATCACTAATTCTTCTGAAAAAAATGACCGATGGGCAATGATGCCAACGACCGGTCCAAACGGCAATTTTGCCTTTGTTCTTTTCAGAGATAAAAATGCGGTCGGTGTTGTGATTGCCCCCCCAACATTAAAATCCATCACAGATACAGAAATATCTGCGAAAGCCAAATTTCTTAAGGGCGTTACCGGACCGGCGTGGTCTCCTGATGGTAACTGGATTGCCGTTATCCAGACAGAGATAAATAAACAGGCCATATATTTATTGAAGCCGGATATGTCGGAGAAATTTTTGGTTTATAAGCCGGGACCTGGTCAGGTTCTGCAGACCTATCCCCTTTCATGGTCGCCGGATTCAAAATGGCTGACATTCGCCACGGGTGATGGCTCAATTTGGATAATTGATATAACCGGCAATGGATTAAAGCAGGTTTGTCAATCAGGGAATAATTTTGCGCCTGGTTGGTCTAAGAAGAAATAGATTGAGTTATTTGCGAAAATTCTGAGGGGCACAGAATCTGTGCCCCTTTTTTTCTTTTATATTTACGGCCTTTTCCAATTAGAAAGCAATTCAATGAGCAGTCTTACTCCAATTCCACTGGCGCCTTTCGGTATGTAGGGGCGACCATTTTTTTCAAGGTCAACGTAGGCAATGTCAATATGCGCCCATGGCCATTCACCGATGAAGCATTCAAGAAAGGCGGATGCGGTTATTGTCCCCGCGGAACGTCCGCCGGAATTCTTGATATCGGCAATATTGGATTTAATTAATTCACGATACTCATCCCAAAGCGGCATTTCCCAGACTTTTTCAGCCGAGGTCGCTGAAGCCGCACGCAAAGCATCCATAAGGATTTTATTATTTCCAATAATAGGAGCGGCGGCATACCCGAGGACATACAGGGCGGCGCCGGTCAAAGTGGCGATATCGATAACCGCCTGCGGCTTGAATTTATTGGCATAATCCAAGGCATCAGCAAGAATTAATCTTCCCTCGGCATCGGTGTTGATAATTTCAATTGTTTTTCCCTTTCGGGATTTGATAATATCACCAGGCTTGAGCGCCTTACCTGACGGCATATTTTCCGCAAGCGGGATAAGCCCCACCAAATTTATAGGCAGTTTAAGCCTTGAGGCAGTCATCATTGTCGCCAAAACAATGGCGCCGCCAGTCATATCGCCCTTCATTTCATCCATATCCGTCGGCGGCTTAAGTGAGATACCGCCCGAATCAAAAGTAATTCCTTTTCCTACCAGCACAATCGGCCGGTTTGCGCCGCGGGCGCTTTTATATTCCAATATAACAAATCTCGGAGGCAGTTCAGAACCCTTGGCGACCGCTAACAAGGCTCCCATTTTTTCCGTTTTAATCTGTTTTTCACTTAATACACGGCACTTTAGACGATTTTTTCTTGCTATTGAAATTGCCTCATTTGAAAAAGTTTCGGGGGTAATCACATTTCCCGGGTGAAATGCCAACCGACGAGCCAGAATCACGCCATCGGCTATAATTTGCCCGCGTTCCATCCCTTTTTTTATATGACCAATTCGTTGGTTGTCATTGCAATAAAATTGCAATGACTCCGTCATATTATTTTTTGAATTATTTTCAGTTTTATAATCGGTCATTTCAAAGCACCCAAGAAGAAATCCCTCAGCCACGGATTGCGCCGTTTTGTCATTGTCATGGAGATCAAAATAAAATGCGAGCGATTTTGATTTCCGAACGGCGGTATGACGGGATACTGTCCCGGCGGCCTGACGATAACAATCATCATCAAACTTTTTCTTATCGCCCAAACCGACCATGATTATTTTTTCTGCCGAAAACTTGGAGAAATTATGAAAAACAATTATCTGATTTAATTTCCCTTCAAATTCTCCCGAACTGAAAGCCTTCGTTATCACTCCTCCGAGATTTTTGTCAAGCAGAACAAGAATAGGATCATCTTTGAACATTTTTTCAAAACAAAATTTCACCACTGTGGATGTTTTTATTTTTCCGATATCTCCGGAAGCTGATATAAACTTCATAATGACTCCATAATATCATATTATTGAATTTTATTTCTATTTATACGAGAAAAGGATAATAGGTTTTGTCAGAAAATGAAAGCTGATAATTAGCTACAAAAGTGAAATTATTGTGGTGTCTCCAACGGATCTTTACATCTATCTAATGGTTGCGTTAGGTCCTAATTCTCCCCGAATTTGTTGGG
>JAGVEJ010000140.1 GCA_020058225.1 Candidatus Zixiibacteriota bacterium
CCAGCGAAAAGAACGACCCTATGATAACCCGGGGCGTCGCCGATATCGCCATGTATCGTTTTCCCAAAGTCAATGCCGGTAGAAAGCATTTCGAATTTATTCAAACAGCCATAGATGTTGCCGGAGGCGGGAATACTTTCAATATTGGGGAAGGCGAATACCCATATCCTCTTGATATAAATGGGAACGATATAATTCTTTATGGCATGAGCAGGACAGGGACCATTCTTATGCCAAGAAGTACTCTGTCGTGGGCAATCCCAGGATACCCTCAATATGACAGCCACCGAGCCGCCATTAAAGTATATGGATCATTTAATATACAAATCAAGAATATGACGCTTGATTTTGACTATATCAAAGGGAATAATGTGGCTGGAATACTTTACTGGAATTCCGAGGGAAATATAGAGGATAATACGCTTCAAAATATGAATGTACCCGATGCCAGCGGCGGTTATTATGAATTAATGTGCTATTTCCGCGCTCCAAACTTTTCTCCCGAAGATCAAGCTGATATAGTCTTTCGCAATAATACTCTCCTTAGGACAGGGAGAGTCGGTGTGGTCACGCATGATCATGTAAATTGCCGAATTGAGTGGTGTTTGTTTGACAAAATCGATAGCGATTTTGGTTATGGTATTGAAGTTGGTTCGGCCTCGGCGGCTTTCATCAATGAAAACACCATTCGCGGCTATAACACTTGGGCCGCGACCGACCACTCCGCTTCCGCCGGCATATATGTAGAAAATAGCTTTACTACCGGAATGGCTCTCTTTAAACCAGTCTCTATTCTCCATAATGATATCTATAACTGCCAGTACGGCGTTTATATTGGCAATTCAGCAGTTGGA
The DNA here is from genome assembly GCA_020058225.1 of Candidatus Zixiibacteriota bacterium. Classification (GTDB taxonomy): domain Bacteria; phylum Zixibacteria; class MSB-5A5; order GN15; family PGXB01; genus JAGVEJ01. Next base: position 855 of record JAGVEJ010000140.1, read on the forward strand.
TATGCCGGTGATGTAGATATTCATGTTTTCCTTAATCAGAATGATATCCATGATAATTCGACTATTCCCCCTGAACCCTCCGGCGGTGTTGTTGTCACCGATGAGGGGCGCGATATGGGCTCTTCTGTCTTTATTGATTTTAGTCTTAATAATATAGTCAATAACGGGGATCATGGCATTTATATATTCACCAACGGCAATGGTGATATCGAAGGATATGTGGAGGAGTGCCTGATAGCCAATCATGATGCCGGTTTGGTCATTAGCAATTTTGGTTCAGCTGCCGGAAGCCGCTATCTGATACATGTTCAGCAAAACTCCTTTATTAATAATACTATCAATGGCGAAAATAATGTTACCAACGTTTCTTGGGATAATGGCGTCGATTTTGGCAATTGTTGGAGTGATTTTCCTCTCAACCCCGGATACCCCACCCAATATAATGTCCCGGGGGCGGTCCCAATGATAGACCATTACCCGGCCAAAAATTGCGGGAATCTTTGTGATTGTTTCCCAGGAGATCCCAATGGTAATGGCATATTCAATATTCAGGACATAACCTATACAATAAATTTCCTCTATAAATTTGGTGCGGGGCCGATGCCTTATCCCCTCTGCAGTGGTGATGCCAATTGTGACTGCAAGGTCAATATTAGCGATATTACATTTCTCATAAATTATCTATATAAATCGGGGGCAAAGCCTTGCGATTGTGCCGTATGGGCAGGGAAATGCGGCTTGCCGCTTAGAAAATAGAGCTTCTTCTTATCTCCTCGATTTGAGGCCTGCCCTTTTCGGGCAGGCCTCAATTTATTTATATATAGGGTAAATTAACTGCCATAATACATTAATTTTGTGGTTAAAACAACCTCGTTGATAATATTGTATTTTTTCCATCACTATCAATGCCTTGACAAATAACAAGTTATAAATGTAAGCCTGCAATGCATTAATGGCATCTAATTTGCCTTTATTTGCTTTGTATATGAATTTTGTATAGACCAGATAGGGTAGTTTGAGCACATCAATCCCTCGGGTCAATAATAATGTTTTTGGTGAAACCCGGGACCCAAAGATATTAGGAAAAATTCAGCCCGCCGACCTAATGGTCGCAAAAAAGGAGCACGTTATGATTGTAAATGCCAGCCAAAATCGTTGGCGCACAAAAACTATCGGGACAGCAGGGAGTCAACCATAAGTTTAAACCACTTCGCGGCTATTTTGCCCATTAAGAGTTAAAATGAAATTTTATATCTCACATGAAACTCTTATAAGGCGCCCTCTTCCCGACCATTAGTTGAGGTGGGGCGAAGCATTCAAAAAAACATACTTTCCTAAAATTGGCATAGAGCATGCAAGGAGGCAGGTAAAAAATATAGAATAATCATCCATCCAGTCTGCCCGGAGGACTGAGGGGGGAATGAAACTCAATCAGGCCATGTTTGCCTGGGGCTGACACCCGGCAGTGTATAGTGCTCGCACTGCCGGGTATTTTTTTCTGCAAATAATATTTATCGAATCCGATGATAGTGTTTTGTCCCGCAAGTATCTTGAATATTCGGCGCACATTACATGTGTCCAAGTGTCGAAACCGCAAGGGTTTCGACCTACCGCAATTATTCAACATATTCTTGAGATACGACAATAGGACTTATTAAAAAAGCCTATTATGGGGTGTCCCGATATATCGGGACGGAATTCCGACAGGAAAGGGATTCTTGCCGGCACTTTCCGGTTGATCTCTATAAAGAAGCATTGCGGACACCACACTATATCCCCCCTCTTAGAAGCTGTGTCATAATCCCCAAAACGTGAGCGGTCCCGACACCCTGTCGGGATCCACATCTGCCGATAACTTCTTGCGGCACATAGGACGATTAAATCATCATTGTTCCATTTCAAGAATTATGACATAGCCTCTCTTAAAGAGAATACCTGTTTTTGCCGATTTATAAATGGATATTAATTACTCGGGATAAATATGATTAGAAAGCGAATAGGCGACATCTTAATCGAGAAGGGTATTGTCACCACCGTCCAAATTGATGATGCCCTTAAAGAACAGGAAAGAAGTGGACGGAAGCTGGGCAATATTCTTGTTGAGACAGGCATAATAACCGAAGACCAATTCATCGAGGCCATTTCGGAGCGTCTTAATGTCCCCAAAATATCGCTCGTAAATCTGGTAATTGATCCAATGATTATTACCATTGTGCCGGTCGAGTTGGCCCGTCGTTATACGCTCATTCCGGTATTCAAGCTTGGGAATAATCTTACCATTGCCATGGTTGATCCGGTAAATGTAATCGCCATTGATGAACTGAAATATATTACGAAATGCGAAATCAAACGCGTCATTGCCACGTCATCAGAAATAAATGCCGCCATTGATCAATATTATTCCGTAGCCGATACCATGCAGGGCGTTATAGCCGGATATTCTGCCCGCGAAGAAGCAATTCGTCCTGGGCAGGCCGAGGCATTTACGGCGGCCGAAATGGAAACGCCGGTCGTCAAACTTGTTAATATTATCATCGCCCAAGCGGTAAAAGATAAAGCCTCCGATATCCATATTGAGCCGGACGAAACTCAACTGCGGGTCAGATATCGCATAAATGGTGTCATGCGTGAAGAGGCCTCGCCTCCCAAAACTTTGCAGTCGGAAATCATTTCACGCATCAAAATCGCATCTAATATGGACGTATCAGAAAAAAGGCTTCCGCAGGATGGCCGTCTGGTTGTGCCGATTGATGGGCAGAATATAGATCTCCGCATTTCCACTTTGCCGACCATTCACGGCGAAAAAGTTGTCATTCGCATACTCGACAAGAGAATCCTCAATCTTGGCCTTGAACAGCTGGGGTTTTCCCCTAAGCTTTTAAGTAAATGGAAAAATCTTATTACCAAAAAAGAAGGCTTGGTTCTTATCACCGGACCGACCTCCTCAGGAAAAACCACCACACTCTATTCCGCCCTTCAGGAAATCAACTCTATAGAGAAAAACATTATCACAGTGGAAGACCCTGTGGAATATTCTTTGGCATTGATAAATCAAGTTCAGACCAATGAAAAGGCGGGACTAACCTTCGCCACTTCTCTAAGATTTATTCTTCGTCAGAATCCCGATATTATAATGATTGGCGAAATTAGGGATATGGAGACAGCCTCCATGGCCGTCCGCTCCGCACTCACCGGGCATCTTGTTTTCTCCACGCTTCATACCAATGATGCTCCCAGCAGTATTACCCGATTGATTGACATGGGTATTGAAAATTACCTTGTCGCCTCAGCTCTAAAAGGGGTCTTGGCTCAAAGATTATTGAGAACCAATTGCCAGAATTGCATAGAAGAATATAGCCCGCATGAAATACAGCTTCGTCTGGCCGGAATGGAAACAGAAGCAGACAGCATAAAATTCATTCATGGGGTGGGGTGCAATCGTTGCCGGATGACCGGCTACAGCGGCCAAACCGGAATTTATGAATTGATTGATATAGATGACACCCTCAGTGAAATGATTATCAATGGCAATTCCGAACCTCAAATAAAAAGCTATGTCACCACCAAAGGCTATCGGCCTCTTTTCCAAATGGGGCTTGAAAAGGTTAAAGCCGGAGTAGTCTGCCTTGAGGAACTTCTGCGGATGACCTCAATCGGTGAAACAGTCTCCATAACGCAGAAACCTGTCAGGGTATCTATAAATGCCTGAAGTCTTCGTCTATACGGCCAAAACCAGAGCCGGTGAAAAACGGACTGGACTGATTCAGTCTGATTCCGCGTCCCGCGTCGCTCTTATATTGGGCGAACAAGAATTAATTCCCATTGAGATTAAAAGCAAAGGGCGGACATTTAAGCCCGGAATTTTTGGATTTTTAAAGGGACAACAATACGAAGACCTGATTATGTTTACCCGCAACCTTGCAACGTTGTATAAAGCCGGTATTCCTCTTCTTCGGGCGCTCTCCGTGATTAAGGTTGGACCGCCCGGCGGAAACTTCAATGGCGCCATTTATAAAATCCGAGACCATGTCCAAGCGGGACGATCGCTTTCTGATGCGATGAGCGATTACCCCAAAATATTTTCCAAGATTTACACTGCATCAGTAGCCGCGGGAGAGGCATCGGGCAAGTTGGATGATATTCTTGATTCTCTTGGCGCCATGTTGGAAAGAGACCTTGAGCTAAAAAGACAGATTAAGATTGCCGTTAGATACCCTATCATGGTTGTTATAGCCATTGCCATTGCCTTTACCATAATGATTACTTTTGTCATCCCTCGATTTGTGACGTTCTATTCCGGCGCCGGCGCTCAGCTCCCGGTCCCGACAAAATTGCTGATTTGGATGAATCAATTTATTACCCATTATTGGATGCTGATTATTGGCGGAATAATAGTCTTTATTTTCGTTTTGAGAAAATTCTATGCCACCGACCATGGGAGAACTTTTTTTGACACCATAATACTAAAACTTCCGGTTTTCGGGGACCTTGTTGTCAAGGGGAATATTGCCCGATTTGCCTATATGTTTCAATTGCTTATGAAAAGCGGCATCCCAATCGTGAAATCTCTTGACTTACTTGCAGATACAGTCAAGAACAGCCGCATAACGGCAGAAATAAAGATTATTGCCGAATCATTCAAGGAAGGGCGCGAGCTTACCGGAATAATTGATAAACTTGTCTTTTTCCCAGAAATGGCCCTTCAGATGATCTCCATCGGTCTGGAAAGCGGCTCAATGGAAAATATGCTCCTTGAAGTAGCCAATCACTATGGCAAAGAAGTCGATTATAAATCACGGCATTTGACCTCGCTTCTCGAACCAATTCTGACCATAGTCCTTGGCGCCTTTGTTCTTGTTGTCGCCCTGGCAATTTTCCTTCCCATGTGGAATCTTATTCAAGTATTCCGCCAATAGCCATTCTAAAGTAAAATTCCCATCCGCCGATAATATATAAGAAAATATTAATCATAAATCTTTAGGCCAAAGGAGCTTATATGCCCTTTATTGGAATCAAAAACAATCGCGGTTTTACGCTGATTGAGTTGGTCATTATCATTGTAATTTTGGGAATTTTGGCCGCCGTTGCCATTCCTAAGTATAAAGATATTACATCTGAAGCCAGGGAATCCGCAACCCGTGCCGCTTTGGGTGGACTGCGCTCAGGAATAACTATTTGGTATGCCAATGAAGCCGTTGCCACCGGAACCGCTTCATGGCCCCCAATTGATAGCCTGAGAACTACCAGTGTCATCATGGAGCAGAGCATTCCTAAGAATCCATATCAATCTACCGCGAACGCTCCCGACAGCATTGTTACCGGTGTAACCAAAGGAGTAATTGTTGGAGCAAGAGGCGGTTGGGCATATAAACCGACTAGCGGTGAAATTTGGCCAAATACAAGCACGACTGGCGAAAATAATTGGTAATTTGTCTGTCAATTTTTAGTGACGGGTTTTCAATATTACAGGAATAGAAATTATCTATCCTGTCTGTGATATTTTACTTATGCGGATCGGATTTTTCGCCGTCCGCAAATATTGGGTAAACATAAATTCATGGGTATGAAACAGATATTTTCAAAACATAGCGAAAGCGGTTTTACTCTTATTGAGCTGGTCATGATTATCATGATTCTTGGCATTATGGCCGGTGTTGCTATTCCCAAATTCAGCACCCTGTCACAGCAATCCAAAGTAAATGCCACAAAAGATGAAATGCGTTTGCTCAAAGAGGCTATTGTTGGCGACGCCAGATTGGTTTCCGGCAATGAGTATGTCAACCGTGGATTTTTGGGCGATGTCGGATATCCTCCTTCGCGGCTGGAGGACTTGGCTGTCAAACCCGATACCATTTTGGCCTATGATAAATTCACCCGTATCGGATGGAACGGCCCGTACATTGACAGCGCCGGCCAAAATCACCTGACTGATGCTTGGGGAAATCAGTATGTTTACAGCGCTACCTCACGCACTATAACCGCGGTCGGTGTTACGCCAAATATAATCCTAACATTTTAATGCGAGATGGGACCATGCTTGGTTGTCAAAAGGGAATGACTCTTATCGAACTGGTTATGGTGATTATCATCATCGGCATTCTTTCGGGAGTGGCCATGAAATCGATGGATTCGGCTATTTTGACGGGTAAAATCGAAGGCACCAAGCATGAACTCGATGCGCTCGCCGAAGCCATTGTCGGCAATCCCGATATTATTAGCAATGGATTCAGGGTCGATTTTGGATATGTCGGGGATGTCGGCGCCTTACCGGGAACGCTTGATGCTCTTGTCGCTAATCCGGGAGGATATTCCACTTGGAATGGCCCATATATAAAAAATAACTTTACTCAGGCCAACGATGATTATAAAAAAGACGCATGGAATATCCTATATACATATAGCGGAGATGTAACCATTACCTCAACCGGTTCGGGAAGTAATATCACCAAGCAATTGGCCAATGCCGCATCCGATTTGACTAATAGTACCATTCAGGGAGTTGTCGTGGATGTCGAGGGAATCCCTCCCGGTACCTATAGTACCGACGTAAATATTTCCATAAATTACCCTGATGGAACAGGCGGGACCACAACGGCGTCAACTAATCCCTCATCCAATGGCAGTTACAGTTTCACCGGAATTCCGATTGGTAATCATGCCATTACTGCGGTCAATGCTCCCACGAATGACACTCTCTTTGCCTATGTAACTGTTCCGCCGAAATCGACCGTGATTAATAACCTTCGGTTTGGCTCTGCTTTATGGGGCGCCGGAAATGCCTCCAGCGGCGATCAGATACAATATGTGTCCGGCTCTGCCGTTATTCAGGGAACCTATAATGTTGAATTCCGCATCTTTAACAATACGGGAGAAAACGTTGCCTTAAACTGGCTGAAGGCGACCTATGTTCGGAATCCAGTCGCTTATTTTGAGAGAGTCAGATGGGGTAATACTTCCATTGCCTACAGCGCCAGTCCAAGATATGCTTCGGATCAGCAGGTTAATTTCTCAAGTTCAAGGACAATTAATGATGGCACTACTGTCACCATAAAAATGCAAGGATTTAATACCGCACTAAGTGGCGCCGGCTCAGGGGCGAATATGTCCGGCGTTAGTTTTACTGTCCTTTTCAGCGACAGCTCGCTTATCACTTTTAGTTTATAAAATGATGTTATGCCTGATACCAAAGAACAGAAAAAAAGCAAATTTGTCGAGTCCACCAAGGCTTTTTTACATTCGCTAAAGAAATTAAGCCTTAAAAAGCATCTTGGTTTTGGGCGGATTATCGGTATATTTGTCGATGAGTATGCCATCCATTTGGCGGTGGCCACAAGATTTTTTAATAGTCATCGTCTTCTTAATGTTACCAAAATCTATATTCCATCGGCATACGACTCACCGGAAAAGCGTCAAAATTTCATTTCAAGTGAAATCGAGAACTATACTCGTGAATTCCACCGGCCCCTTGCAAAAATCATTATTGGTGTTGGAGGCACAGAATCAGCCATTAGAGTTCTCACGCTTCCCAAAATGTCAAAACAGGAATTGACATCGGCCATTTATTGGGAAGGCAATAAGCAGATACCATTTGGCCTCGAGGAATCTTTTTATGGGCATCATATCATTCATTCCGACATGGATGGGAGAAATGGCAATATAAGCGCCTGCCTGATTGCCGTTTCCAAAAAGGAAATTCATAACTGCCTTGATAGGGTTAGAATCAGTTCGAGAATTGACGGCATCTATTTTGATCTCGAATCAATCGGATATATGCTTCGCTATGTTGACGATTTTTCCCCCACAAAAACCTATGTTCTGATAAACATTAAAAAACATCATACCGAAATCTCTTTCTATAAGGGAACACGACTGGAGTTTAAGCATATTTCTTCGCTGGGTTCATCGGCAATGAAAGGGGGATTCGGTGATGAAGATAGCCTTAATACTTTCACGGAAACACTTGCCCAGGAAATACAAAACACACTGGACTTCTATGTTGGTCAGTTTTCACGTGCTTCTACCGATATAGCCTATGTCTATGGCGACCTTTCTTATTCCGAAGATTTGGTTGACCGGCTGTCAGCTCGATTTGGAATTGAATTTAAAAGATTTCCTATTTCATATTGGAAAAAAACTCAGCCAAAAGATGATGATGTATTAGACCAGATTCCGGTCCTTCTTAATGCAGTATCGCTTGCTTTAATAGATGAAAAGCCGATTGATTTTATCCCGCCCTATTTAAAAGAAGCCCGGGCGATTCGAAAATTCTATCAATGGGCGGCTCCAGCATTTGCTATTTTCATTATTGCCTTACTGGCGAATTGGATGACCTTAAAAAATGATGTCGATATGGATAAAACATTGCTGATTTCAGCAACCAATGAAATTGAAGAATTCGTGCATTCACCGGCCTATATCATGTACTCCAAAGTTAAACAGCGTCTGGCCGCCGACCAGGCTCTTCTACAGAAACTCGAACATGAACCGACCTATTTGCATCTGAATCTTAAAGAGCTTTCTCATTTAACCCCCAATGGTATTTATCTGGACAACTATGAGTTGGAAGGTAGCGGTGAAGAATATGTCTTGACCCTTGGCGGTAAAGTATATTCCGCCGGAACTCCACCTGAGGTTACTCTCGCGGAATATGTCGCTCGGTTGGAGGGTTCGCCCTTTTTTGAAAAAGTCCGTCTAAAAAAATACGCAAAAAAATTTGAGGGAGACGGGTATGTTCTCGATTTCCTTCTTCAAACCGATGCCATAATATGAAAAAACTGATTGCAACAACATTGTCAATCCTTGTTGGTATCTCGCTTCTCTACTTCTTTTTCCTTATTTCCCCTCTAATTCAATTGAAAGGGGAATATAAAGATTCTTATGCCCAAGCTCAGACAAGACTCACGGAATTTAGGTCAATGTTGCTCGAATTTCCCGAGCATTTTGCAATGGGAACCGAGGCACATGAAAAAAGAGAAATTATTACCGCTCAGCTATACTCAAAAGAGGATATATTGAAGCTTTTTAGCAATATTGAAAAAAGGGCTCTTGATTTAAATCTAAATTTGCTGGAAGTTACTCCCTCAATCGAAGAATTGCTGGCACTGAATGAACAACAAGCGTCTAATAACAACCTCCCCAGGCAATTGGATATCATCGTCCGACTCAATGGAGAATATAGGGATTTGGGCGAATACATTCATTCGATTGAATCAGAAGGATTTTTTCAAGGCGTTAACTTCTGCAAGGTCCGCGGAAGCGCTTCGGGAACAGCATTTCCGGAAATGAGTCTTGGATTTAGAGCCGTTTTGGGATTAACCAAGGAGTCATAATGGACCCCAAACTCAGAAAACTGATCATATTTTCCATTTTAATTGCCGCCTTAATATATGGCTACAGCAATATTCCCAAAAAGCAACAGCCCGCGGAACCAGGCCCGGGCGAAACGGATCCAATGGTTCAGCCGGCTCAAATCGTGCAAAAATCAAAATTGGTTGATATCGAAAAATATTCCGCCCTCCCTTGGGAACGCGATCCCTTTACCCGCTCATTTCAAGCGACCACTGATATAACGATACCTTCTATCTCCTCAGAATGGGAATTGGGAGGAATTCTCTTTGACGAAACCAATCCGACCGCCATAATCAACAGCCGCATCGTAAAAGCGGGAGAAATGATTGATGGGGCCAGAGTTTTGAAAATAGATAAATCTAAAGTTTTGCTTGAACGCAACGGTAATCCATTTGCACTTAGTATCAAAAGGGATGAATCATGATACGGAAATCATTAACACGGCTTATTTTCCTTATTTTACTGGGGAGCTTTGCCTTGGCGGGCATTCCCGACGGCGACAAAAAAATCTCGCTTCAATTTGAAAATATATCGATTGCTTCGGTACTGAATCTCCTTGCCCAGCAATACAACCTAAATATTGTTCAGTCCGGACAGATTGACCAGAAAATTTCAATCAAACTTGATCAAGTATATCTTTCTGATGCTCTTAATGCCATATTAATTTCAAACGGATATAACTATTATCTGGCCGGCGACATTCTCGTGGTTAAACCAATTGATGTGGTTGCCCCGGGAGAAACAACTGCAAAAATCTTTACCATGAATTATATTTCGCCATCAGCGGCCGCAATCGCTATATCCGACATCCTCTCGCCAAAAGGGAAAGCCAAACCGATAGAGGAAGCCTCACAATCTGTCAAGTCCGGAACTGTTCAGAACGCCACTCAAATAGTTGTTGTCGATTTTCCCGAAGTTATAGAAAAAGTTGAGAAATTTTTGCTGGAAATCGACAAGCCCCAACCGCAAATTGCCATTGAAGTCCGCATGATTGAAACCCGGGTTGACAATGGCAAAAAAGTCGGATTCAGCTGGCCGACTTCACTTTCAGGCAGAGCGCATGGCGTTGAATTAACATCCGAATCCTCAACTTCATCAACAGAAGCAATTGGACAAATCCAACTCCCCGATGGACAATGGGAATGGGGCAAACTCTCCGTTGATCAGGTTAAACTGGTACTTGATTTCTTGCAAACGGCGGGTAATTCAAAATTGCTTTCCAACCCCCGCATTACAACTTTGAACAACCATCAAGCCGAAATCAAAGTCTTAACCATCATCCCAATCCAAACCATTAACCGCTTCAGTGAGGGCGGCGCGGTGCAGGATATAGTAACTTTTCAGGATGAAGAAATTGGGATATCGCTTCTTGTAACTCCGCATATTGTTGAGGGCGGGAACATTCTGCTTGATGTCATGCCGACTGTCGCGGAAATCATCGGATATGCCGGTCCTGAAGGAAATCAGAAACCGATAACTTCCGAGCGAACCGTCCAGACGAAAATATCTGTAAAAGATGGAGAAACTGCTGTTCTTGGCGGTCTTCTTAAAGAAAATAAGATCGAAAATAAGCAAAAAATATTTCTCCTCGGTTCCATACCGATATTGGGCAATTTATTCCGACATAAATCAGTTGAAACCAGCACCACCGACTTGACCATTCTTATAACTCCAAAAATTATTAAAGAATAATTTCTCTTAAAATTATATTATATCAGAATATCATTGGATATTGCATCCATGATATTCTTGTATTATTTATATCCCATGCTGAAATCATCACAGATAAAAGCCATGGGACAAGAAATGGGCGCCGATATTATCGGCATAACTCCTGTACAAGCTGTTGACAATGGTGAAAATCTGATAAAATGGCTGGAATATGGTTATCATGGCGAAATGAAATACCTTGAGCGAAATATTGATATCAGGTTAAATCCTCTTAAACTATTCCCTGAGGCAAGGTCTATCATCGTCATTGGGGTGAATTATTTTCGTAACGCGCAAATTTCATATTCCTCTCCCCCAGCATTCAAAGTTGCCTTGTATGCCCAATTGAAAGATTATCATATTGTATTACGGAAAGTATTGAAACGGCTTTTACGAAAATTGCAGATAATTAACCCGAACGCAACGGGCCGCATTTGCGTCGATACGGCGCCATTTATGGATAAGTACTGGGCGCAAATGGCCGGCCTTGGTTGGCAAGGGAAGCATACCAATCTGGTATCGCGCCATTTTTCCGGCTGGCTTGTTTTGGGAAGTTTGATTACCAATATTGAATTTGATGAATATGATACGCCACACTCTAATCATTGCGGCAATTGCCGCAAATGCCTTGACTCCTGCCCGACCGGCGCTCTTATTGGCCCCTATCAAATTGATGCCACCCGATGTATCAGCTATTGGACAATTGAATCCAAGGCCGATAGCTTACCCCAAAATATTCAAAGCAAATTAAATGGATGGGTATTTGGTTGCGATATATGCTTGCTTGCCTGTCCTTTTAATAGATTTCAGAAAGTCCCGAATGGTCATATTTTGCCCGTGCATCCCAATGTCAATCATATCCTCAATGGCACAGCAATCAATCTCACCCAAGATAATTTCAACTCCCTTTTCGCCGGGTCTCCCCTTAAACGTCCAGGTCTTATGGGAATCAAACGCAATATTCTCGCCGCCAAAATAAGGCGGTCATTCATGGCACAGTGAAACGAAGCCATTTTGGAAATCAATAAGTCATTATCTATTAATGGCTTAATAAAAATGGGTTCGTTTTTTTATTTTGGCCTTTCATCTCTTTCAGAAGGATTTCCATAAAAAGGGATCTGTCAGAAGTGGACAATCTTTCGAGAGCGAGTTTTAGTGTTATTTTGGAATAAAGGCCATGTTTATAGGCATTGCCGCTGGAGTGCAGTTTGCCCAGCGGTGTTTTGGGGCCGGTTGATTTTTTAGCATTATTGCGGTTGGCGATTAATTGTTTTTCACTTATGGGCATAATTATATCCTCCTATATATTGGCCTGTGGTCGGATTTACCATCGAAGTTGTAGTGATTTTGCGAGTGAGCAAGGGCGCATGCCATGCGCCCCTACATTTTGGGTTGGCGGTCGGGCCGTCAGGGTCCGGCGCTTGACGGATCTGAGGACCGACCGAGCACAGTGGGAATTGCGTCGGGAGTCCGCCACGTGTACTACTTCAGAGTTTCGGTAACAAATCGGCGACATGTTGGAGTTTTTCTAAAGGG
>JAGVEJ010000052.1 GCA_020058225.1 Candidatus Zixiibacteriota bacterium
TCAATCTTGAATTGACGGCCATATTTACGTCTTCGTTCCATTCGGACACCTCCATAAGCCTAAAATACACCTTATCTGCGTGTCCGTCAAATCGGGGGAAGTTCATATTCCTATTGCGGCAACAGAGTGATTTTATATATTGGGGCTTAAATTATAATAGGATTGATTAAATGCGCATTCCATTACGCGAATGGGTAGCATCGAAATGGTTTTGTTATGCCGGAATAGCCATATTTATTCTGATGCATATCTACAATATTTCCGCCCCTCCCAATGGATATCATCAATGGCGCGAGTCGGATACCGCGGCCGTAATCGCCAATTATTATCAGGAGGATCCGAATATTCTCCATCCCCGGGTAAACCAAAGAGGGGCCGGAACCGGCATTAATGGCATGGAATTTCCCATCTATCAGTATTCCTCGGCATTGCTATATTTTGTATTCGGACCAAATCATGCATTCCCGCGAATATTGACTCTCCTTGCCGCCTGCTTTGCTCTTTTTCTGCTATATAGAGTAGTATCTGAGATTTCCGGACCGTTTGTCGGCGCGCTGGCTCTATGGGCGCTCGCTTTTTCTCCTCTTTTTTTCTTCTACTCTTATAAAATAATGCCCGATATCTGGATGCTCTGCTTCTTGCTGGGCGCGGTTTTTCTTTTCATACGATACATGAAGAATGGCAAAATCGTAATTTTGGGCGCTTCCGCGCTGTGCCTTGTTATTTCGGCTACAATAAAGCCGCTGGGATTGCCGATTTATTTGCCCTTCCTATATTTGTTATATGAGAGAAGAAAAGAACTCAAGCCGAATTATTTGCTAATTCCTGTTTATATAGCGCTGACTATCGCTCTGGTTTTCCTCTGGTTTAAATATGCTCGATGGGTAAGCCAGGTTAATCGCGGCGGTTCCTTTTATCTTGGAGGCAGACTCGGCGATTTTGCCCAGTATCTGTTCGCTCCGCAATTCTATAAGAAGCTCATATTGCAATGGCCTTTTGAGATATGGATCGGGTGGGTTTTGGTGATACCCTTTATTATCGGTATCTATAAATCCATTAAGAATAAAAGCGGAAAATTCTATTTTTTATGGATATTAGGCGCATTTCTAATTTTTGCCGTCACCGCCGAGAAATCATCAACTCATGACTACTACACTCTTGTGATTTTGCCACCATTGGCTGCTTTAACCGGCATTGGACTTGGCCGGCTACTAGACAAAGAAGGTTGGCTGCAAAAATTCGCCATTGCACTGCTGATCATGTCAATTCCAATGGCGTTTATCCGAGTGCATGAAAGAATCAAAAAGGTCCCGGAATTCGGTGCGATTAGAGCCATGTCCGAATCAACAATCGCGCCGACAAGTCTTGTTATGGTTGAAGATGACACTCCCGCTATTTATCTATATCAACTAAATCGTAAAGGGTGGTCATTGAGATCAGGCGTCAAGCATGAAGAGGTTAAGAATCTTATTAAGCAGGGCGCAGAATATTTGATTCTCAAAAGATCTATTGAGGAGTATAGTGACTCATTAGCATTTATGTTTGAAGGCTCTCCCGTTCTGATGGGCCCCCTTTATTGTTATAAGGCAATGGTGCCTAAATAGGGATTGCCGGGTGTTTGCCGATAACCCAACCAGATTGAAGCCGCAAAGAAAACATCTGGTATTTGCATACATTTGATAGCCACCTTTTCTAACAATTTTCTAACTTTTTACTTCGCCAAACTACATCGAACTGCATCCAACTTCAACGAACTACATTGAAGTAACATTTTATAAGTCACCATCTTACAGATAATTTACGGCCAATCAAGAAGTTAGCAAAAACAGCCCTCCGCGAATCCCAGCCTCTCCGGAATAATTGTTTCTTACAAACCACCTTGTCTCAGCCAAGAAAATTAAACCTCTTAGAGTTAAGGCAAGAAAACAAGCCAGAATCATTGCGCCGGCAGAATGCATTGAATTATAATCGTTTACGAAATCGTCCAGATCGCATCCTAAGTCCAGCGCGTCTACCAAATTCCGCCACTTTCGCTTATGTGCGAACAATATACTTTATTTAAAAAACCAAGTCAAGGGCAGGGCGGTTTTGGGAAATTTATAATAAAATATCAAAAAAAGATAGCTTGTTGATAAGAAAAAAGCTGGGGGTTAATTTAAAACTAAATGAGAAATCTTGATACAAATTGGATAATTATCGAATAATCACAATCTTGTCATTGATATTGGTACTGGAAACATACCATAAATAAGTTCCGGATGCAATCGGTTGCCCGGATTCATTGGTGCCATCCCAAGTAAATTCCTCGGAACTGACATTATTCCATTCCCGCACAACGGTACCGGAAACTGATACCAAAACAACTTTGGAACCAACCGGGATATCGGTAAATGTTGCCGAGGCATCAACTATTGGACGAAATGGATTGGGATACACATGGGGAGTTGGATTCAACGAAAAATATGATATCTCGTCATAGGAATATTCATTGGCTCTTACTCTCCAAAAATAGTTCTGTCCACTGGATAATTTATGGGAAACCTTCCATGAGGTCGTAGGTCCCTCCTCCTGAAAAACAGGAGGAGAGACTGCAATTACATTCATGAAGAAAGAATCAACGGCAACCTCAAAATGATATAAGTTTCCGGCATTGGAATTGATATTGTTCACTACAAGCGCCGGATGTGATGAGCGCAATTCACTTCCACGGACGGGACTAACCATTGCCACCTGCTCATCCCCGAAATCGAGCACAAAATCCAATTGGGCGGCGGCTGACGATGAATTGGAAGGTCCCGATTCGTTGAGCATTTCATCTCTGACATTTAGAGCCATATAGTACACCTGACCCGGGTTAAGACCAGCGATTGTCATTGATTGGACCGTGCCGGATGGGGTTGGAACCGGCGTATTCCCATAAGGGATTGCCGCATGCCAAGTGGTATCACTAACTGGACCGGTTGAATATCTAAGAATGTATGATGTGGCAGTCCCGAAAATGCTGTCATCGCCGGTAGCCGTCCAAGTCAGAGTGATTTCGCCGGGGCTTAAACCCGGTTCCGCCGTAAGATCATTAATTCGAGCCGGCGCAATTTGGTCAAGCGTAATCCTCTCAACCACATTAGAAAGAGCTGACCAGTTGGGGACTTCATCGGCGGTCTTAATGGCGAAATAATAAGTAGTGCCATTCGCTAAATTGGTAACCGTAAAAGTCTCAACGTTTCCGGAAGCCTTAGGCGCCGGTTCTCCGCTAACTTGCGCGGCAGATGCCCAATTGGCGTCGGTAATTGTTGAAGTAGAGTATCTTATATCATACTGTGATGCTGTACCACTCAAACTATCATCACCAGGGGCCGTCCAAATTAAAGTAATGGATGAATTTGTCGCAACCGTCGTCGCAAAGTTGGTAATAGCGGCTGGCGGGGTCGTTTCCTGAGTAGTGGCCTGGCTTGGAATATTAGATATTCCCGACCAATTGGGCACCTCATCGGCGGTCTTAATGGCAAAATAGTACGTAGTATTGGGCGATAAACCGGAAACAGCAAATGTCTCAGCGCTACCCGCGGCCTTGGGTGCGGGCTCACCGGTAGCCTGATTTACGGACGCCCAATTTGCTTCAGTAATGGTTGAAGCGGAGTATCTTATATCATATTGCGCCGCTGTTCCGGTTAAACTATCATCCCCGGGCGCCGTCCATGTCAGAGTTACCGATGTGCTTGTCGATACGGTAGCGGCAAAGTTCGTGATTGCCGCCGGCGGGGTTGATTCCTGAGTAGTGGCCCGGCTTGG
Organism: Candidatus Zixiibacteriota bacterium; assembly: GCA_020058225.1. Taxonomy (GTDB): domain Bacteria; phylum Zixibacteria; class MSB-5A5; order GN15; family PGXB01; genus JAGVEJ01. The sequence continues at coordinate 3,790 of JAGVEJ010000052.1, forward strand.
AATATTAGATATTCCCGACCAATTGGGCACCTCATCGGCGGTCTTAATGGCAAAA
>JAGVEJ010000163.1 GCA_020058225.1 Candidatus Zixiibacteriota bacterium
GCGGCGGGCGCGGCGTTATCGGTATCGAAACCAAGGAAGAGGATTTCGCCGAGCATCTTTTCATTGCCTCGACGCACGACTATATCCTCTTTTTTTCCAACAAAGGACGGTGCTACTGGATTAAAGTCCACGAAATCCCCACCGGCGGAAAACTCGCCAAGGGGAAACCGATTGTCAATATGATGACCCTGAGCGAGGGCGAAAAAATCACCGCCTTCTGCAAAGTCCGCTCGTTTGACCCCGATAAATATGTTGTCATGGCCACCAGAAACGGCACCATCAAAAAAACCGCGCTCGATAATTTCGCCAACCCGCGCAAGGCCGGTATCAACGCCGCCAATCTTCCCGATGACGACGAACTGATCGAGGCCGCCATCACCGACGGGACTTTCGAAATCATCCTCGCCACCCGCCTCGGACAGGCGATCCGCTTCCCCGAAGAAAAAATCCGCGCCATGGGGCGCAGTGCCTATGGCGTCCGGGGGATAAATCTCGTCAAGGGCGATTATGTTATCGGGATGGTCGTCGTCAAGCGCGACGCCTCATTATTGACCGTCACCGAAAATGGCTACGGCAAACGGACCAGTATCGCCGATTACCGTGTCACCAACCGCGGCGGAAAAGGGGTAATAAATATTAAGGCGAACGAGCGCAACGGCAAAGTAGTCACCATAAAAGAAGTGTTGGACGACGACGAACTAATCCTGATAACCAAAAACGGAATCACCAATCGTCAGGGCGTGAAAGCGATACATGTCATCAGCCGCAACACGCAGGGCGTCCGCCTCATAAACCTCGACAAAGACGACAAAGTCACCGACGTCGCAAGAGTGGTAAAGGAAGAATAGGGAAAAAAATTGAGCAAATTAAAATCAGGGATACGCATTTTTATAGGTGTATTTTCTTGGCATAAATTGCCCGAAGAGCGGACCTCATGGCTAAATGATCGAATTTTAAATGCAGCTGAAATTGTGGAAAAATTTATTAATGAGCCACTTAGCACAGCCACAATAAAAAGTCAAAGGCTTTTGCTTTTGACTTCTTTTCTTACACTATTGTTTTTAAAGGGTATTCTTGATCCAGTCTCGGGTAACATATTTGGTTTTCCTGTAAAAATGAAAAATCTGACTACTCTCGCTTTGATTATGGGGGTATTGAACATCTATTTTATGATTATATATTTTAGGGGATATTATAGAGACCAATGCTTATGGAAATGTAAGTACCCAATTTTTAGACATAAATTCGAAAGAAATATTATCGCTCCATGCATTTCCAAGGTCAATGAAATTGAGAAGAATATTCCCGTGATAGAAAAACAAATAGAAATTCATGAGAAGATTGACGATGATGAAATAAGTCTTAAGGCCTTTAATGAATGTCAACGAAAAATTGTAATTCTAAAATCTGAAGCACAAGATATAGTGTCTTTTTTGCGCTATATGGATAATTTGATCACAAGAATCCAAGTAATTCATTTTTCTTCGGCAACTCTTGATTTTTTGCTTCCCCTATGTTTATGTGTTTGGGCGGCTATTTCCGCATTTAGTTTTTAATTCCATACATCATGCTGAGGCCTTGTCGCCCGCGATGTCATTACCCCCTTCCTGACGGAATAATTCGCCTCACCCCCCGCCTCTGGATTCCCGCTTTCGCGGGAATGACAGGAAAGGTCGGGAATGACAAAAATGGTCGGGATTGTCTGAAAAAACGACGGCTGTAGATAAAAAAGCTTCTATGGTGCATGAAAATTTCTTTTCCACCAAACCGTATCCGGAATAGTCATCCCCGCTTTCGAGAATGTTGAAAAACCCCCAATATTGAAGAAATAGATATTTCCTCGGCAATCAAGCCCGCGAAATGTCATTCCCGCGAAAGCGGGAACCCAGAAATACGTGCGCGGTTCGCCGTGGCGAATCCACATCTGCCGATAACTTCTTGCGGCACATAGGGCCATTAAATAATCATTGCTCCATTTTAGGAATTATGACACAGCCTCGAAAGCGGGAAAGCAGAACGTTAGTTTACGTAAAAATAACGCAAAAAGAGGCAATTCAAAACCTAAATCAATTCATAATAAAGGTCGCGCCATTCAGGATTGGATTCCTCAATCAATCGTATTTTCCATGCCCGATACCATTTCTTCATCTGCTTTTCCCGCGCAATAGCCACCCTGACATCTTCATGCGTTTCATAATACACAAGCCGATGCACACCGTATTTTTTAGTGAATCCTTCTATGAGATCATTCCGGTGCTCATACACTCTTCGCGTAAGATTATTGGTTATCCCTATATATAACGTACCGTTTTCTTTACTGGCGAGAATATAGACATAGTACGGCATTAGTCTAATATAATCCATTTGGAAAGTATTTCAAATATGTGGAGAAATAGTAATCTGGATTCCCGCATTCGCGGGAAAGACAAAAAAGGTGGGAATGACAAAAAGGGGAGGGAGCCTTGTAGGTCAAACCCCCGCGCCCGCTCGCCCTTAGCGGGGATTCGACATTCTTTTCCGGCGCAACATATAATCCAACGATACAACCGTAGGGGCAATCCTGAGTGATTGCCCTGTTTCATATCGCGTCGCCTGCGCCTGTCGTGCAAACGGGTCAACGCATGGGTTGATCCCTACAATCTCTTTTGCGGTACGCCCCGGCGTCCAAACATAAAAATGTCAGGAAAGGGTTCCTGACATCGCATAACGTCACTTCTCCCCGCGCCGTCAGGAATCCCTGCCTGACGGAATTCCTGCTTCCATTATTATTGCCACCACTCTCCGATGAAATATACTTTTGCATCGTCCTGCGAGAAAATGGCGCTATGACAAAGAAATGCCGCTGGGAAATATGTCGGGGTTATGTCTCGATTATTTGTTCCATCAGCATTTATCATATACAGGCGGTACTTTCCCGCATTATTGATCGCCGACACCGTGAAAATAATTTTATCTCCTGAATGCGACCAACTTGCCAAGCCCTGAGAGTAGCCTGTATTGGTCAGGCGCGTTTCCCCGCTTCCGTCCGTGTTAATCAAGTACAAGTCATAATTGCCGTGCTGGCTGGCGTCATCCACCAGGCGTTCGAATACAATCTTTGATCCGTCATAACTGAATCTCGGATCATAATCTCCAAACGGCAAATTGGCATTTCCCCATTGACAAACCTTAGGGGGATTGGTGAGCCCGGTGGGGTTTGCTCCCTCGCTGTTTACTTTCCATATTCGACATCCGGTCGTGAAAACGATGGCGTTGTCTCTCCAATCAATATCGGCGTCGTTGTCGCCGGAATCATACAATTTTGTTACTCCCGAGCCATCCGCGCTCATCACGTATATATCAAGATCGGCATCGCGTCGGGATAGAAATGCTATCCTACTGCCATCAGGCGACCAGACCGGATAAAGATCCCAAAAATTATTGGTCGTAATTCGCCTGAAGCCGCCTCCACCGACCGCGACGGCGCAGATCTCCACGCATGTATCATTCGTACAATCGATTTTCTGAGCGAAAACCAATGTGTCGCCCCGGCTATTCGGTCGAAGGGCTGAAGTATAGATTTCGAACTCTGAACCGTAAATAAGTGATACATCTTGAGTCGATAGGTTCAAGGCATAGATTCCATAACGTCCTTCATGCGGCACACTCTTCTCTTCCGAAGGAGTCGATTTTTTGTCGCATCCCTGAATCGCGGTCAGAGAAATCGATAGGGATAATATAAAAATATTGCGAATGATTTTGTCGCGCATAAACATAAATCTCCTTCCTTGGATAATTAGAGTGACTTCGTAATCCGACATAGCAAATCGCTTCCCAACAAATCAAGACTATTTCAATCTTCTTGTCAAGAATCAAAATATCATTTTGAGAGAAAAGTGTTGTGGCGGAATGGGGACTAACTGATGGAGGATAGTCGCAATAGCTCCCGACTCACGGTATATGGGTCGCTCTGCCCTGCAAAAATCCGCGCCACCATTTCGTCAATATTCGCGACATCTTTAAGTTTGGCGCGCACCAAGATATTAACCTGATTGAATAAGATACTTTCAATTTTTTTTCGTATTTGTTCCCGTCGATGTCGCTCAAAGTTGCCGGTTTGTTTGATATAATCTATATGCCTTTGGATTTTTTCAAGCAGACGGTCGGTATTTTTATTGTTGATCGCCTCCGTGGAAACAATAGGCAATTCCCAGTCCGATTTATCCCGCTTAATTTCCAATACGGTGTTCAGTTCCGCAGAGATATATTCCGCCCCAGGGCGGTCAGCCTTATTCAAGGCAAATATGTCGGCGATTTCCATCAGGCCTGCCTTCAACGCTTGGATGGCATCCCCTGACTCCGGAACAAGCACAACTACTACCGTATCGCAGGTATCAATTATATCCAGTTCCACCTGCCCCACTCCGACGGTTTCAATCAACACATAATTAAACCCAAAGGCGTCAAGCGCTACGGCCACATTTCCGGTTGCCGCCGCCAGTCCGCCTGTCGAACCACGGGTGGCCATTGAACGCATATAAACCGAGCCATCAGTCGGCATATCCACCAGACGGATTCTATCCCCCAATAGCGCTCCTCCCGTAAAAGGAGATGTCGGATCAACGGCGATGACCCCGACTTTCTTTTCCTGGGCCGCCAGCGACTTTGAGATATTATTTACCAGTGATGATTTCCCCGCCCCGGGGGGACCGGTAAAACCGATTTTTATTGCCTGGCCTGAACAAGGGTACAATCGGGACAAGACATCCTGATAACCATCATCACGATTTTCGATAATCGATATAATTCTGGCCAAGGCCGCCTGATCGCCGCAAAAGAATTTCTCCAGAACGGTCATAGGGCTACTCAATAAGACCCAATATCCCCGGCGGCAAGGCGCATATCTTTCAGACGAAGTTGAATTCTAACATTGTCATTAAACGAATTATATTCGACAACATAAACAAGGTCAACCAAATTGCCGCGTCCGGATAGCTGTCGAACCCAATCGCCAAATCCAAATCCGATAACATCAAAAACCGCATCCCCTTTGCGCACTTTCATCTTCAGATGATTTTTCCCCACCGCATAAGGCTGTCCTAATATTTCGCAATTGCGAGTAAGAAAAACCGGCCGCATATTTTGTGGCCCAAACGGCGCAAAGGTTTCGAGCACATTTAAAAGATTATCATCAATTTGGGTCAGTTCAATTTCAGAATCGATGTAGAGTTTGGCAATTAGGTCATCATCGGTGAGAAGTCTGCGTGAAACCTCTTTCATCCGATCCCGGAACTCGTCAATATTTTTCGGTTCGATAGTCAATCCTGCGGCGTATTTATGGCCGCCATACCGTAGGAGTAAATCCTCGCATTCTTTTAAGGCATTGCAAAGATGAAAACCGGGGATTGAGCGAGCCGAGCCCTTGCCCTCACCGTTATTGTCAATGGCAATCATTATGGTGGGCAAATGGAATCTCTCCACTAATCTGCTGGCGACAATACCGATAACCCCTTGATGCCATCCTTGTGAGGCCAGTATAATGGCGCGATCGTTATTTAAATCAACCGTTTCACGGATCAAATCCAAGGCTTCATTGAGGGTTTTCTCATCAATATTTTTTCGCCGCTGGTTTTCCCTATCAAGCTGTCGGGCAATATCAGCCGCCACCCGCTCATCCTTAGTGGTTAACAGCCTGATTGCCATTTCGGCATCACCGAGTCTGCCGACGGCATTAATCCGCGGCGCCAGAATAAATACCACCTGACCGGTGCCGATTTCCTTCCCCATAAGGCCGGAAACAAATGCCAAAGACTTCAAACCGGGTTTGGTCGTTCGGGAAATTTGACGGATACCAAATTTGGTCAGGATTCTATTTTCGCCGACCAACGGAACAATATCAGCCGCCGTACCTAATGCCACCAAATCAAGATGCTCCTCAAGTTCGACCTGATCCTGCTGTAATCTTTGGAACAAAGCCTGCGCCAATTTGAAAGCGACACCAACGCCGGATAGATCGCCGCCGGCATAGGTGCAATCTTTCTGTTTAGGGTTGACCAACGCCACCGGTTCCGGAAGAATCTCTCCCGGCTCGTGGTGGTCGGTCAGAATGCAATCTATACCAATAGAACTTGCAAACTTGACTTCCTCCACGGCAGTAACACCGGTATCAACCGATATTATTAATGAAATTCCCTTGCCGGAAGCTTCATTAATACCATCAACGGAAAGACCATACCCCTCAACCAATCGGTTTGGCAGGTAATAAAAGACCTGTGCTCCAAGCTTATTCAACACCAAATAAAGAAGAGATGCCGCTGTAATACCATCGACATCATAATCGCCATAAACCATTATTTTTTCATTACTGTGAAGTGCTTCGAGTATGCGTTCAACAGCTCGATCCATGCCTAACATTGTGAAGGGGTCCTTCAAGTCGGACATGGAAGGATGTAGAAATTGCCGAATGGCTTCAATCGAGTCAATCTGGCGATTGAATAGAATTTTGGTTACAATTCTATCCAGACCAACTTTGGCGGCGATATCTTGAAGCAGTTCTGGGTCAGGTTCAGGCGCAACAACCCATTTTAATGGGATAGACCTGGTTGCCCAATTCATTTTTGGCTTCCTTTTGCAAGAAGCCAGAAAGAGAGAAATAAGCCGAGTTCTGTAATCTCCAGACTAAAAGTCGGAAGAATTCGGTCATCTATCTTGACCGGACAGTTATCTGCCGGTTCTTGGCGGCCTACCCGGAAATCAAACGGGGCGAGCCAACCCCTCTTTCCCTATTTGGCCTTGCTCCGGGTGGGGTTTTCCTTCATTACGGTTACCCGCAATGAACGGGGTCTCTTACACCTCGTTTTCACCATTGCCGCTATTTCTCCCAAATAATTGGGAAAAATAGTAGGGCTGTATATTTTCTGTGGCACTTTCCGTCGGATTTCTCCGCCCCGGCGTTACCGGGCACCACGGCTCTTCGGAGCTCGGACTTTCCTCACCTTACGTCTTTTTCATAAAGCGCGACCGATTTTCACTCTTTCTGTGCTTACGTTAATATCTATCGTTAACAAAAATACTCAATATTAAAACATCCTGCGATAATTAGGAGCCTCTTTGGTAATTGCTACCGAATGTGGGTGCGATTCAATCACACCGGCCTGAGTTACCCGCACAAATCTGGCCTTTTTATTCAGCTCAGAGATATTGGCCGCACCACAAATCCCCATTCCGGAGCGAAGCCCGCCCACCAATTGATAGACTGAATCAGCCAGCTCTCCCTTATATGGGACTCTACCCTCTATTCCCTCAGGAACGAATTTTGAGACTTCATCCTGATGTTCCTGAAAATACCTATCACGGCTTCCCGCCTTCATAGCTTCCACCGAGCCCATGCCGCGATAAACCTTAAATGTTCTTCCTTCATAGAGAATGGTCTCGCCGGGAGATTCTTCGGTTCCGGCAAACAGCGACCCAATCATTACCGAGTCGGCGCCGGCCGCCATGGCTTTGACGATATCGCCGGAATATCTAATTCCACCATCGGCAACTACCGGAATGTTATGTTTTCTTGCCGCTGAGACACACTCCATCACCGCCGTTACTTGAGGCATTCCGGCGCCGGTGATGACTCTGGTGGTGCAAATCGAGCCTGGGCCAATCCCAATTTTTATGGAGTCGGCTCCGGCATCAATCAGGGCCTGAGCGCCCTCTTTTGTTGCTATATTTCCCGCCATTAACGGTTTGCGGGGAAATTTCTTCTTCAATAATTCTACGGCTCTTAGCACGCCGGCGGAATGACCATGAGATGAATCTATCACAAGAATATCAACGCCGAATTTGATCAGTAGTTCCGCACGGTTTTCCATTTCCGAAGCCACACCTACCGCCGCTCCAACGCGAAGCCTTCCATATTCATCCTTGCAGGCATTCGGATATTGGATTTTTTTCATTATGTCCTTGACGGTAATCATTCCCTTGAGGTTATTGTCTTTGTCAACAATGAGCAGTTTTTCAATCCTATTTTTATGCAGGAGTTCCTGAGCGGTATCAAGATCGGTTCCTTCATGAGCTGTTATCAAATTGCTTTTGGTCATGACGTCGCCGATAAGAAGATTAAGCTCTTTGTGAAATCTTAGATCTCTATTGGTCAATATGCCGACCAACTTTCCATTTTGAGTTATGGGGATACCGGAAATTGCGAATTTTTTCATTACCAGAAGGGCCTCACCTATCGGTCTATCAGGCGGAAGAGTTATCGGGTCAACAATCATTCCCGACTCGGAACGTTTGACTTTATCCACTTCGCCGGCTTGAATGTCGGGAGCCAAATTTTTATGAATAATGCCTATTCCGCCTTGACGCGCCAAAGATATGGCCATCTTATATTCGGTTACCGTATCCATGGCGGCGGAAACAATTGGTATATTAAGATTGATAGTTGCCGTCAATCTGGTTGAAATATCCACATCCCGAGGCAAAACCTCTGATTTAGCCGGAATAAGCAGGACATCATCAAATGTCAATCCTTCGGTATGAAAAAACTCAGCCATTTCTATTCCGATTCTCCATTCATCCAGAGTAACATACGCCCGCAGTTGTCGCAAATGATAAGCTGGTCGCCTCTTTTCAGTTCTTGTATCCTATGCGGAGGCAAACCCTTATAACATGCCCCGCAGGCTCTCTTGCGGACAGGCACAACCACTGAGCCGCCACGGCTTTTTCGAACCGTTTCATAAGTCGACATGGTTCTTTTCGGTATTCGGATGGTGATATTGCCGCGCTCACTTTCCTTCACTTGAATCTTAGTGCCTACCGAATCCATTTTTTCCTGCAAAATGGACAACTCTTTGGTGTTTCTTTCCTTGGTTTCCGACGACCTTTTTTCAAATTCCTTTATATCATTTTCCAGTTTTTCCAATCTTTCAATGACTTCGATTAAACTGGTTTCCTTTTCATTTATTATTGCTTTTACGTTATCAATTTGATTTATAAGAGCGTCATATTCCTTGTTGGTTTTAATGGCCATCATCTGTTCTTGAAACTTTTTTAATTCGACTTGTTTGGCGGAAACATCAATTTCAAGGTTTTTCTGCATTATTTGCGAATCGGATAATTCTTTCTCAGTATTGCGGAACAGGTTTTCAGTCTCTTCAATCTCCCTTTTCAGATTATCCATCATATCAGGAAGATATTCTTTAGAGCGCTCTAATTCCCCGAGATCATAATCTATAACTTGCAATTTCAATAACATCTCGAGATCGCTTTGCATCGCTCGCTCCTTATTTTGATCCACAGCCATAAAATAAAAAGGCGCAGTCCTAATTTTAACCTTAAGACTGCGCCGTAATTTCCTCGTTACTTATTTCAGTTCCGGCTTTGCTTAACCTTATCATTTTGCCAGGTAACTGCATATTATTTTTATCGGACATCTCCGACAATTTCTTAAACTGGGCAATACTGGGCTCGAACCAGTGACCTCTCGGATGTGAACCGAACGCTCTAACCAACTGAGCTAATTGCCCTAAAATATATTCTACCTTTCAAATATCCTGGGCCCACCAGGACTTGAACCTGGGACCCGCTGATTATGAGTCAGCTGCTCTAACCAACTGAGCTATGGGCCCAACTGCTAAAGCTTTATATTATATAAACAATCCTGCTTTCCGTCAAGTTATTTATTCAAGTAAATTCTTGGCCTTTTTATCTTCTTTAACCATAAACAATTGCGAAAAAACATCATCCTATATGTGAAACTCCACTATATCCCCATCGCTTAAAACAAAATCTCCCTTGACACGTTGCCCTTCAAACCGCGCCTGCCCCCAGACCCGGGCGAATTGAAGTTTCTGCGCAAAATCCTTATGAATAGTCATGGCGGCATATTCGACAGTGCCGCCGACGGGTAGAATTGTCGGATATTCCATAACCGCTTCATGTCCAATTCTTTTGGTATAGACCCTTATTATTCCAAGAGAGTCGAAAATAGCTTTCTTTAGGTTAAGAATGGTTTTATCGTCAAGTATTGTGGTAGGCAAGATTACGAACTGAGGGAAGTTATTGTGCAGGAGTTTCAGATTATTATCACTATCATCTTCAAGAGCCTTATGGGCGATAATTAGTGTTTTCTTATATGAAAATCTTGGGTCATCAATACTTGCGGGAATCGCATGAACTAATTTAATCCTTTTTTCCTCAATCAGTTTGAAAATGATTTGCATATCATCCATCATGGCTAATGAGGATACGTCCACTACCAATAGAACCGTATCGGCCTGACGGATTAAATTAACCATGAAGCTTTCAAAAAAATCTTCTGCGATGGATGGCGTATCAATAAGCTGAATGGATACGGTTTCAAATGGCATCATACCCGCCAATGGTTCCCTTGTGGCAAAGGGATAATCGGCCACCACAGGATGAGCGTTGGTCACTGTAGCCAAAAGGGTCGATTTGCCGGAATTGGGCGGTCCAATAAGTATTGCCTGACCGGCGCCTTCTCTTTCAAAATGATCAAAGGTGGGGACATGGCGGACGCCATGCTTTTGTTGTCCCAATTCCAGTTGGAGTTTTAATTTAGAAATTTTGGCCTTAAGCTCCGCCTGAAGCTTATCCGTCCCTTTGTGTTTTGGCATCATGGCCAAAAGTTCTTGAGCAAGTCTTAGCTTTTCCTTGGGATCTTGTTCTCTTTTAAATTCCCGCTCAAGTTCGTAATATTGCGGCGGAAGGTTGGCCGGCATAATTATCCTCCGCACAAATTTTAACAAAAATCGATTCTTTTTACAAGAGAAAATAATGCCAGAATTCGAATATTGCACCCGACAATATTATACTTATATA
>JAGVEJ010000056.1 GCA_020058225.1 Candidatus Zixiibacteriota bacterium
AGATAAATCAGATTGACATGAATGCCAAGATCACGGGCAACTTCAGCGGCCTTACGCCTCTCCTCCGTAACTAAACGAACTGTTTCAATCTTGAATTGATGGCCATATTTACGTCTTCCTTCCATTTGAACACCTCCATAAGGCTAAGATACACCTTAACTCCGTGTCCGTCAAATCGGGGGAAGTTCAAGACCCGACGAAACTTTTTAAGATCGACCCTTACACCGTAAGCCATTCCGGCTGTCGTCGATAGGTTGAGCCAATAAATGTCAAAACCACAATGGTTTAGATCTATTTTTTGAAAATAATTTATAAGAAAATGGGGTAAATAAAAAATAAATCTTGACAGAATTTTACCGATATAGTATATTAGCAATACCTAATATGGTAAATGATGATTATGTTATGAAACATGCCGCGGAACTATTTAAATTACTTTCCGTTGACAAACGGATCGAAATCATCGAGCTCCTCAAAAAGGAACCGATGAATGTCAACGCCATTGCCTCAACTCTAAAAATCACGCAATCGGCGGTTTCGCAACATCTTCGAGTGCTGAAATCGGCGGGCCTAGTTGAAGATGAGAGAAGAGGTTATTGGATATATTATTTCCTTAATCGAGATTCGCTTGAGAAATGTCGTCAGAGATTGAATAGCGTCTGTTTATGCGGCTGTCGAAAAAAAAGCGATAATGCAAGAGTTGAAAAATAAAGGGCCGGTTTTTTTTAACTAATAATATAAGTATATGCGCAGAAACATCGTTGAAAGGAGGTGATAACCATGACAGTCGGCGTCAACGAAATAAAAAATAACCTTGAGACTATCCCGCTCAAGATCGATAAGGAATTGAAGAATTCCTGTGGATGCGGTTGCGCAGGGGCTAAGTAGCTCCTATGTTGCCAAAACGGTCACGGGGCGGAGAGGCCGTCCGCCCCAAAATCATCATCCCCCTCTTGCTTTTCTTGCGTAATTATATTATTGTCAATGACTAATCCCGACTGCGGTTGGGACAGATTTTATTTTGCCGGAGTATTATATGTTTGACGATAAATTTATCAAAAAAATAAAAGACAGAAAAGCGGACTGGGATAAAAAGGCCGAAAAATTACGCGGACAGAAATCACGCCCGCGCTTTATTACCGTATCCGGCGAGGAAGTCAAGGATTTATATACCCCCGAAGATATTGCCGGATTAAATTATGATGAAAAAATTGGGTTCCCCGGCGAATATCCATATACGCGCGGGATTCATCATACTATGCATCGCGGTCGGCATTGGACAATGCGCCAGTTTTCCGGAATGGGGACTCCTCGGCAAGCCAACGAACGATATCATTATCTGCTAAATCATGGCCAGACCGGTCTTTCGGTGGCGTTTGATCTGCCGACCCTAATGGGGTACGACAGCGACCATCCCCGCTCGCTGGGCGAGGTAGGCAAATGCGGTGTGGCAGTGGATACGTTGACCGACATGGAGATTATTTTCGATGGCATAGATCTGGGCAAGGTTTCGACTTCGATGACTATCAATGCTCCAGCCTCAATCTTGCTTGCCATGTATCTCGGTGTTGCGGAAAAGCAGGGTGTATCGTTTGAGAAGCTTCGCGGGACATTACAGAATGATATACTAAAAGAATATATTGCCCAGAAAGAATGGGTGTTTCCGCCGAAACCATCGATTCGTCTGATAACCGATTTGATGGCTTTTTGCACCGAGCATGTTCCGCAGTGGAATACAATTTCAATATCCGGTTATCATATTCGCGAAGCCGGCTCGACGGCGGCTCAGGAATTGGCGTTTACTCTGGCTGACGGTTTTACATATATCGAGGCGGCGATTGCCGATGGGCAGGATGTCGATAAATTTGCCCCACGCCTGTCGTTTTTCTTTAATGCTCATCAGGATTTCTTTGAGGAAATCGCCAAGTATCGCTCCGCCCGGCGAATCTTTGCTAAACGTATGAAGGAAAAATATAAAGCTAAAGATGAACGGTCGTGGCTTTTGCGTTTTCATACTCAGACCGCCGGATGCTCTCTCACCGCGCAACAACCTGAAAATAATATTATGCGAACGGCCTTTGAAGCGCTCTCAGCGGCGCTTGGCGGGACACAGTCATTGCATACTAATTCTATGGATGAAACATTAGCTCTGCCATCCGAAAAGGCGGTGTTGATTGCTCTGAGGACACAGCAGATTATTGCCCATGAGACCGGCGTTGCCAATACTATTGACCCATTGGCCGGTTCATATTTTGTAGAAGCGATGACCGACAAAATAGAAGAAGATGCGGAAAAATATCTGGCCGAAATTGACCGCCGCGGCGGAGTGCTTAAAGGAATTGAAGAAGGATATTTCCAGCGCGAAATTGCCAAGGCCGCCTATCGATACCAGAAGGAAATAGAAAAGAAAGAGCGGATTATTGTAGGAATTAATGATTATGTGATGGAAAACGAGCGGATTACGATTCCGATTTTGAAGATAGATGGAACAGTCGAAAGCGAGCAATGTGCGCTTTTAAAAAAGATTCGGACTCAACGCGACAACGATAAAGTGAAACGCACGCTTGAGGATTTGGCAGTTGCCGCCAAAGGAAATGGCAACACTCTCAAGGTGATGCTCGATTGCGTGCGGGTTTATGCGACCGAGGGCGAGATAATAGATACACTGCGCCCGATTTTCGGCGAATACATCGAACCGCCGATAATATAGTTCTTTGTCAAAATAATTAAATTGGCGCTCCATTTCTTGGGGTTGGGTGAAAAACCCTTATTAATAGGAAAGAGCATATTCTTGGGCAATGGGACACAGGAATTGTCATGCTGGACTCGATCCAGCATCCAGAAAATAGCCGCATAAGTGCAAGACAGTCAACGCATTCTGGATCCCGTGTCAAAGCGCGGGATGACAGGTCGGGGTACGGCGACGAATTTGAATGATGCACTTTTGCCGTAACATACACTTTTTCAACAAGCCCGATGGCACTTGGTGCAAAAGAGGGAAACATTTTTGCAGGGGTTTGATTTATCAGACCCACCTTATCACTGCATAAATATGGGAAGGGCTTGATAATTCAAGCCCTTACGATTGAAGTAAAAATAATTGTTGGATATAACTGAATGATGCAAAAAATAATTAGAGTTCTTCTGGCAAAACCTGGGCTTGATGGCCATGACCGGGGGATTAAAGTAATTGCCGCCGCCTTTCGCGACGCCGGTTTTGAGGTAATTTATACCGGCTTGCGGCAGACGCCGGAGATGATTGTCAATGCCGCCATACAGGAAGATGTTGACGCTATCGGCGTTTCGATTCTTTCCGGCGCGCACATGACTCTTTTCCCGGCGATAATGAATCTTCTGAAAGAAAAGAACGCCGGCGATATTATTCTCTTCGGCGGCGGAATTATTCCGGATGAAGATGTTGTCGCGCTCGAAAAAATGGGAGTCAGCAAGCTTTTTACGCCCGGGGCGAGGACCGACGAGGCTACCGAATATCTTAAAAACGCCATTGCCGGAAGAAAAAGAGACGAGAAAATAATGTAACGGTTCTTCATTGGCGCTTCGTCAATGAAGAAAAGATAAATTTATAATCTCTGGAGGAGAGATGAGGTATAATGTTGACCCTAAACAGCAGGCCATAAGAGACTTTGTAAAAGACTTTGCCGAGAAAGAAATCAATCCGGTATGCCGCGATCTGGATCGCGTGCCTGAAAAATTCCCGGTTGAGTACTATCGAAAACTGGGTAAAGCCGGTTTGATTGGTTTTGCCATGCCAAAAGAGTACGGCGGCGGCGGGCATTCCAATATTGAATATATTACGCTGATAGAAGAGCTGGCATATTATGATGCGCCTACCGCTTTATTGGCCGCGGTACCGGAATTGGCCGTTTACCCGATTATTCATTTTGCCAGTGATGAACAGAAGAATAAATATCTGCCCAAATGTACCACAGGCGAGATAATTCCGGCCTTTGCGCTGACCGAACGCATGGCCGGCTCGGATGCCGCCAATCAGCAGACTATCGCCAGAATTGAAGGGAATGAATTTGTTATCAATGGCGAGAAGATATTTATCATGCATGGCGATGCCTGCGATGTAGCGGTGCTGTTCTGCCGGATAGGAGACGAGGCCTCGGAGCGTCCCAAAGTATCGGCTATCATAGTCGAATCGAAAACTCCCGGATTTAAGGGGTTTACGCTGAAACACAAGATGGGTATGCGCGCCGCCACGACAGGACGCATTGAATTGAAAGATTGCCGCGTGCCGGTGTCGAATCAGTTGGGTGAAATCGGCAAAGGTTTCCGTTATGCCATGGCGACTCTTGATGGGGCCCGCATCGGCGTGGCGGCACAGGGAGTCGGTATCGCTCAAAGGGCGCTCGATGAATCAATCAGTTACGCCAAGAGCCGTATCGCTTTCGGCGCCCCGATTGCTAAATTGCAGGCTATCCAGTGGATGATTGCCGATATGGCGACCCAGCTTGAAGCCGCCCGCTTAATGACATATAAGGCCGCCCAGTTACAGGATAAAGGCGAGAAATTCTCATTGGAAGCCTCACAGGCGAAACTCTTCGCCTCCGAAGCCTCCCGTTTCTGTGTCGATAGGGCCATGCAGATACATGCCGGTTATGGGTACATCGGCGAATTTTCGATTATCGAAAAATTATACCGCGACCAGCGCGTTACCGAAATTTACGAAGGAACATCGGAAGTCCAGCGGTTGGTTATAGCGGGAACTTATTTGAGATAAAATGAATTTTGACAAGTTATGCGCTGTCAGTCCGCCGTCGGATTTCCTGACAAAAAGTTAGCGAGATTCCGTCGGGAAGGGTTCCCGACGGCGCAGGCATGGAGACGTAGGTCGAAACCCTTGCGGTTTCGACACTATGTCGAGCCCGCAAGGGACTTGACCTACAGGATTTGAAAAATGAAATTTGGGCAATTTGAAATAATCCCCTTCATCGAGCAGAGATTCAAGCTCGATGGAGGGTCGATGTACGGTGTTGTCCCCAAGAAAATATGGAGCAAGTTTGCTCCCGCTGACGCGGACAATCTGGTCGCGATGGAGACTAATATTTTTGTCCTCAAAGCGCATGGCAGGAATTTTCTTTTCGATACCGGACTGGGAGATTGCATCACGGCAACGGAGAAGAAAATATATGCCGCATCGGGCGATACAAATATCGAGCGGGGATTGCAATCGATTGGATTATCTCCCTATGATATTGATTTTGTGCTATTGACTCATCTCCATACAGATCATGCCGGTGGCACAGTTAAAAATGAAAATGGGCAGATGTCGACGCGTTTTAAGAAGGCAAAGTATATTGTGCAGAAAATTGAATGGAACGACGCCACCAATCCTAACGAACGAACAGCGGCCGTTTATATAGTCGACAGACTGATGGTTTTGGAAAAGTCGGGATTATTGGAGTTGGTGAATGGCGACGCCGAAATAATGCCGGGGGTTAAGCTTGTATATACAGGAGGCCATACGCCTGGGCATCAGGCAATTGAGACGATTTCGGAAGGTTTCACGGCAGTGTACTATGCCGACATAGTGCCCTCATCGCATCATATTCGGATACCGTATGTCGCCGCGGTTGATTTGGATCCATTGGTTACGATGGATGTAAAGCGGAAATTGGTGAATCGCTTGCTTGACGGCAATATGGCGATTGCCTTCGACCATGATTTGGATATAAAGATTGGGAAGGTAGTCGATGAGAATGGGAAGGTAATTGTAAATAAGATTGAATAAACATTGGTAATGGGCGCCCAACACACCGCGAGGGGAATATTGAAAAACCCACTCAACGCGCGGTCGGGAGTCTCTCCCGACCGAAAACCTAAGACAATACCGTAGGGAGAGACTCCCTACGGCGCGGGAACGGGGCTTTTTCAACAACCCGCAAGCGGTGGAGCGAAGAAAATATTTTTTTCACGATACGATGAGGACATAATAGGCATGTCACTTGAAGAAAAATTAAAAAAACTCGACGAAATGCGCGAAAAGGCGCGTCTTGGCGGCGGGCAGGATAAAATCGACGCTCAGCATCAAAAAGGGAAATTAACCGCCCGCGAACGACTGGAACTGCTGGTTGATAAAAATTCCTTCGAAGAGTTCGATATGTTTGTTACTCATCGCAGTTTCGATTTTGGATTAGCTGATAAGAAAGTATTGGGCGATGGCGTCGTGACCGGATGCGGTATGATTAATGGGCGGCAGGTGTTTGTCTTCTCACAGGATTTTACAGTATTTGGCGGGTCGCTTTCCGGAGCTCATGCGGAAAAAATTTGCAAAATAATGGATATGGCAATGAAAGTCGGCGCGCCGGTTATCGGGCTGAACGATTCAGGCGGCGCGCGAATTCAGGAAGGTGTGGTATCGCTGGGCGGGTATGCCGATATATTCCTTCGCAATACGCTGGCTTCGGGCGTCGTTCCCCAGATTTCGGTGATACTTGGTCCATGCGCCGGCGGGGCGGTTTATAGCCCGGCCATTACGGATTTTATTCTGATGGTGAAGAATTCATCATACATGTTTGTCACCGGGCCTAATGTTGTAAAAACAGTGACACATGAGATTGTTACATCAGAAGAACTTGGCGGCGCGGTGGTGCATGCATCAAAATCGGGAGTGGCGCATTTTGCCTGCGAAAATGAAGCCGATGCAATAGGTACACTGCGAAAGCTGTTGAGTTATATTCCGCAGAATAATCTTGAAGATCCGCCATTCATCGAGAGCAATGATCCTTTTGATCGCGAGGATGACATTCTTAATACAATTGTCCCCGATGATCCCAGTAAAGCGTACGATATCAAGGATGTTATTCATCATATAGTCGATCATGGCGAATTTCTGGAAGTGCATGCCGATTATGCGATGAATATTGTAGTCGGGTTTGCGCATCTGGGCGGGCGTTCGATTGGGATTATTGCCAATCAGCCGGCGGTACTGGCGGGGGTACTGGATATTGCATCATCGCTTAAGGCGGCGAGGTTTATTCGTTTCTGTGACGCTTTCAATATCCCGATATTGACCTTCGAGGATGTTCCCGGATTTTTGCCCGGCACCGATCAGGAGCATGGCGGGATAATCAAGCATGGCGCCAAACTGCTTTACGCTTATTGCGAGGCGACCGTGCCTAAAGTGACCGTTATCACCCGCAAGGCATACGGCGGGGCGTACGACGTTATGAACTCAAAACATGTCCGCGGTGATATGAATTACGCTTGGCCGACGGCGGAAATAGCTGTGATGGGTCCTAAGGGAGCGGTTGAGATTATTTTCAAAAAAGATATCGAGCAGGCTAAAGACCCTGAAGGCGAATTGGCCAAGAAGACAGATGATTACCGCGCCAAATTTGCCAATCCGTTTATTGCGGCCGGGCGCGGGTATATTGATGATGTTATCGAGCCGAAAACAACTCGCCCGCGTTTGATTCGTGCATTTCAGATGCTGGAAACAAAGAAAGATAGTAATCCGCCAAAGAAACATGGGAATATACCGCTGTAGGTCGGGCCCTCTCCAATGGCGGGCAGGCCTTGCGGGCTCGACATAGAGTCCGTAATTGCCAAGGCAGATGTAGGGGTTTGATTTATCAAACCCTTTAATAGGACGGCATCAATATACAAGGGCTTGATGAATCAAGCCCCTACAAAATATGACAAAAGGAAATATCCGCAAAATCCTCATCGCCAACCGAGGCGAAATCGCCATACGAATTATCCGTGCCTGTCATGATGCCGGAATAATCGCTGTTGCGGTTTATTCTGAAATCGATAAGACTGCCTATCATGTGCGACTGGCCGATGAAGCTTACTGTGTCGGCCCGGCACTGGCCCGCGAAAGTTATCTTAATCAGCGGAAAATTATTGAAATTGCCCATGACTGCGGAGCCGACGCTATTCATCCCGGCTATGGTTTTCTTGCCGAAAATAGTGAATTCGCCAGGCTCTGCGAAAAAAACGAAATAATATTTATCGGTCCCAAATCAGAAACGATTGCGCTATTGGGCGATAAGCTTGAAGCTCGTCGTGTGGCTATCAAGGCCGGTCTGCCGGTTGTACCGGGGACTGATTATGATATACAGGATATAAAGAAGGTATCCTCAATAGCAAAAGATATCGGATATCCGCTTTTGGTCAAAGCGGCGGCGGGTGGCGGCGGCAAGGGGATGCGGATAGTGCAATCTGAGGATGGATTGGTTGAATCGGTTGAATCGGCGATTCGCGAGGCCGGCTCGGCTTTTGGCGACGGGCGCGTTTATTTTGAGAAATATCTGGAAAATCCCCGCCATATCGAGATACAAATTTTTGCCGATTCGCATGGCAATGCGGTCTATCTCGGCGAAAGGGAATGTTCTATACAAAGGCGGCATCAAAAAGTAATCGAGGAATCGCCGTCGCCCATTATGACACCGGAGCTTCGCAAGAAAATGGGAATGGCCGCAGTCAATATTGCCAAAGAGTCGAAATATCTTGGAGCGGGTACGGTCGAATTTTTGGTCGATGGCAATTGCAATTTCTATTTTCTCGAAGTTAATACCCGTCTTCAGGTGGAGCATCCGGTGACGGAAATGGTGACCGGCATTGATTTAGTGCGGGAGCAGATTCGGGTGGCCGAAGGAAAGACGTTATCATTTAAGCAAGAAGATATTCAGCCGCGCGGTCATGCGATTGAATGCCGTATCTATGCCGAAGATCCTCATCAGGATTTTATGCCTTCGACCGGAATTGTTGCGGAATATAGAGAGCCCTCAGGACCGGGAATACGGGTAGATTCGGGCGTGGTTAGCGGTTCGGAAATATCGATATATTATGACCCGATTATGGCCAAAATGATTGTCTGGGGGCGAGACCGCGAGGAATCGATGGAGCGCACCGAACGGGCCTTGACCGAATACCGCATATCGGGAGTTCATTCGACCATCGGGTTTGCCTGCAGTATTATTCGTTCGGGGGGATTTCGTAAAGGAGAATATTCGACCGGATATGTTGACCATGAATTCCCCGATAGGAATTTTGAGTGTCCCTTAAGCGATCAAGCGCGCAAGGCGGCGTTTGCGGCGGTAATTTTCGATTATATGGAACGGCAAAAAATTGCTATTGCCCCCAAACGAAATTCCGAAAAGCAGAGCGGCTGGGCGCAGTACTATCGCAATAGCGCTGTTAATCGATTGGACAAGGTAAGGTGAGATATGACGCAATTTGAAAATAGATATGTTGTTACGGTCGATGATGAGGAATTTGATATTAGTCTGAGAAAAGCGGGCGATGGTCTGCAGATTGATTACAAGGGAAAAACCTATAATGTTGCAGTTGATAAATTGGGAGATAAAAAGGTTCTTCTCAAGATTGATGCCGGCTCATCCGAGGTTGATATATTTCGAAATGGTCGAGGGCTTAATGTCTTTCTTGAAGGGAAAGAAATGGTGGCCAAAGTGGAGCCGTACAATCTTGCGGAATTAAGAAAGAGCGCCGGTTCGGCCCTGAAAGATGTTGAAGATAAGGTAGTTAAGGCTCCTATGCCCGGGTTGGTATTGGTCGTTAATGTCAAACGTGGCGATATTGTCAAGAAGGGAATGACGTTGGTTATAATCGAAGCCATGAAAATGGAAAATATGATTAAAGCCGCCCACGATGGAAAAGTGAAAGAGGTCTTTGTCATATCGGGCAAAGCCGTTGACAAGAATGAAAAACTGCTGGAGTTGGAATAGTTGAGCGAAAAAAAGGAAACATCATCAGGGGTGGAAATCCCAATTATAGCCAATCCCAAAATTGTCGAGCCGGATAAGCTTAGGCAGGCCGGGCAGTATCCATACACGCGCGGCATCTATGAAGATATGTACCGGGGGCGTCTATGGACTATGCGGCAGTATGCCGGATTCGGCACCGCCGGGGAAACCAATGAGAGATTTCGTTATCTTCTTGAGAAGGGGCAAACCGGTCTTTCAGTTGCATTTGATTTGGCGACCCAGATAGGGTATGATTCCGATTATCCAATGTCAAGGGGGGAGGTCGGTCGCACAGGTGTGGCGATTGATTCTCTGTCAGATATGGAGAGGCTGTTTGATAGAATACCGCTTGGCAATGTATCAACATCAATGACAATCAATGCCACCGCGGTGATTCTTCTGGCCATGTATATTGTCACCGCTAAAAAACAGGGAGTATCTCCGAATAAAATATCGGGCACAATTCAGAATGATATCTTGAAGGAATTCATTGCGCGCGGGACATATATATATCCTCCATCACCATCGATGAGAATTATTACCGATATATTTGCTTATGCCAAAGATAATCTGCCAAAATTCAATACCATCTCCATATCGGGGTATCATATCAGGGAGGCCGGCGCCAGCGCCGCTCAGGAAGCGGCCTTCACATTGGCGAACGCAATTGCCTATGTTGAATCGGCTTTGAGCGCTGGGTTGAATGTCGATGAATTTGCGCCGCGATTGTCTTTCTTTCAGGCGGCACATAATAATCTTTTTGAAGAAGTGGCGAAATTTCGCGCTATGAGGCGGATTTGGGCCAAACTTATGAAAGAGCGCTTCGGCGCCAAATCAGACAAATCGATGCTATTTCGTTTTCATACTCAAACAGGCGGTTCGACTTTGACCGCACAGCAACCGGAAAATAATATAGTTCGAACAACGCTGGAAGCATTGGCGGCGGTGTTAGGAGGAACGCAGTCGCTTCATACCAATGCCTTCGATGAAGCCTTGGCATTACCGACCGAAAAATCAGCCGAAATTGCTCTTCGTACCCAGCAAATTATCGGCTATGAATCGGGTGCGGCTGATTCCGCCGACCCGCTGGGGGGATCGTATCTTGTTGAATACCTTACCGATGAATTGGAAAAGAAGATTGTTGAGATACTTAAGGAAATTGAACGGCGCGGCGGCGCGGTTAAGTGTGTCGAGAATGGATATTTCAAGAACGAAATTACACGGTCGGCATATAAGCATCAAAAGGGAATCGAAAGCGGAGAAATAGTGGTTATTGGCGTTAATAAATTTATATCCAATTCTGAATCGATACCGGATATATTAAAAGTGGACCAAGAGCTGGAAGCAAAACAGATTCAGCAGTTGAGAGAACTGCGAAAGAATAGAGATAATACTGCCGTACAGAAATGTCTGAGCGATTTGAAAAATGCGGCCGAAGGGAATGAAAATGTCG
>JAGVEJ010000142.1 GCA_020058225.1 Candidatus Zixiibacteriota bacterium
AAAATAGCGAAAATAAGCAAAACATTCAATATTAATTGAATTAAAAAATCAGTTTATTCCGGAATTGTAATCTATTATCGTAATAACTTGAGTCATAATCGGGATATTTTATTAATGAGTATGGCTGGACATAAAAAGCTGATGATATTCAATCTCGGATTGACTGAATACAAAAATACCTGGGATATTCAAAAAAAACTGGTTTCATTGCGAGCCAAAAATGAAATTGACGACTGTCTGATTTTCACCGAGCATTATCCGGTAATTACCATGGGAAGAGGAACCTCAGAAAAAAACTTATTGGTTTCGCGTGAAGAGTTGATAAGGCGCGCTTTACCCCTCTACGAAATAGAGCGCGGCGGCGATATCACTTTTCATGGCCCGGGACAATTGGTTGCTTATCCCATAATAGACCTGAATAATTATGGACGCAATATGCATTGGTATCTTCGACAACTCGAACAATGGATTATTTTGACATTACATAAAGTAAATCTTAAGGCAGAAATTAAGGATGGACTTACCGGCGTTTGGGTGAATAATTATAAGGTGGCCGCAATCGGGGTGGCGGTCAAGCGATGGATATCATATCACGGCATTGCCTTAAATGTTGCGGTTGACCTGAATTATTTTAAATTGATCAATCCTTGTGGAATTACCAATTACCCGGTTGGTTCCATACAGACATTGACTCATAAAAAATATGAACTTGAGACTTTGGCCGAGTGTATGGCGGAAAGTTTTTCCTATATTTTTAAGTACAAAATAAAATTACTCGAAGATATTCGTATTTTAATCCCAGAAATTTCGTAAAGAACATTAGATACAACTTATTCAAGGAGTCTTTGTGCAAATAACTAATATGAAAATTGATAATTATATAATGAATCTTATGCCTGAGCGTGATGAAATTCAAAAAGAGATGGAAAAATATGCAAAAGAGAATAATTTTCCCATAATTGGTCCTATGGTTGGAAGAATTCTTCGTCAACTGGCTATCGTTACCGGGGCGAAAAATATATTTGAGATGGGTTCGGGATATGGCTATTCTGCCTATTGGTTTGCGGGGGGCATCCCTGAAGATGGAAAAATTATTTGCACCGATGGTTCTGAAGAAAACATGGCAAGAGGATTGGAATATTTAAGGCGCGGTGGATTTATGAACAAAATTGAATATCAAACCGGTAATGCGCTGGATATAATTAAAAAATATGATGTCCCTTTCGATATAATACTCAACGATATTGATAAAAAAGATTATCCTCTCGCCTTTGAGCTTGCGATACCTCGCCTGAAAAAAGGGGGCATATTTGTCACTGACAATGTCCTTTGGAAGGGGAAGATATTGCATAAGCGGGTTGATTCTGCCACTCGAGCGGTGGCTGAATTCAACCAAATGCTATTTTCTTCCAAAGATGTTTTATCTTCAATAATTCCGATTCGTGATGGTTTGGGATTGGCAGTGAAAATTATTTAGATTAAATTAATAAAAGGGATGAAGGAATTTCAGGGATATTCAAATAAAAGTCGATTAAACAAGACAGATTTTGTCAGCAAATAAAAAATAGAAATTGTCGGTAAGAAACCATATAATTGTTTCAAAATGGTCAGGTATGGCTAAATTATTTTGCGGTCTTGCCGAAAGATGTAACATAATTGAGTAAGGTGTAATGGACTAAACGAAAATGTGTTTGGCGAATTCTGGAGATAGCCATAGGAAAAAATATGAAACCATTTTGCACTCTTGCAAAGATGTTCATAATTTGCATCGAGAGATATTGTGCGGGGCTTATAAGTAAATATGTTTCAATTTTTTGCTTGACATTAAGGCGATTAGAATTTACACTTGGCCAAGTTTTTGTGTACGGAATAATAAAAACGCAGAATGCGAAAGTTTTATATTGATTTTTTATCAGCGAATTGATTATTTTGGCAAACTGTCTTGGGAAAAATTTTTGTTAATAAGCAGACTTTTGAGATAAAAAGATTATACTAAGGAAAGTCCGTCATTAACCATGATGGAAGTGTCCATAAAGGGATTATTGGCGCTTGGCCAAGGAGAGAGAGAAAATGCTCAAGGAGGAGAGAAAAAGGGAATCGCTTATCGCGATTTAATCTGCCCTTCCTCACGAGCAATAATTACTGCAGAAAACAGCAATGGCCTTAATGCGGGGGATGAGAGGCGTCATTTTTTATAAATATTTGAAATAAAAAAACTTGACTTAAATTTTAAATTTTAGCAAACTTAACCACAAGTAAGGGATTTGAAAGGGATTATTATTTTGCAAGGGAATGTTGTATTCTGGCAGAAGATAGTTCAATTATGCAAATTGAATAAACAATCAATATTTAAACTAATAACCATTATTTAATGCCCGAAAGGAGGCAGGAACCTAAACATGAACCTTAAACTTGAAGAAAACAAAAAACAAAAAACTTCCCAACCTACAGGGGGTTGTCGAATGAGACAAGCGCGAAGCTTTCTTTTATACCTCTTGGCGGCGACCTTCTTGATCACGGGTCTATCATTTGCGGCGGGTGTTGAAGTCAGCCCGTTTAGTGATAGCGCCGCGGTTGTAGTTACACTAAATCCCATTACCGACACAGTTGTCGTTGATACATCTAGTTATGTGGATGAAGTCAGGCAGGTGACAGCCGGTGATACCGGGATAGTTATCTACAAATTTGTGATCTTAAATGGTTCCACCATAAGTGACACATTAACAAATGTTACGATTGCCAGTATGAATGATAGCGCGAGTGTATTTTCGCATATCGCTCTTATGAAGGGCGATTCAGCCGGTCCTGCGACCGAATTAGCTGAAATTGCGTCTCCTGGCACATTCATGAAGGATTCGACCTTGGATTTGGATGGGTTTAATGACGCCATCGCCACTGGAGAATCAACCTTTTATTACATTGTGGCTGATATCTCCGCTGATGTCGGTGATATCCTTCATAGAACATTTGCCGGTATCAAAATCTATCAGAATGGTATAGTGATGGATTCGGCGGGCGCGGCGCCTTCCGTAGCCAATGACACTCTTTATTATTCTGATGCCAATACCGATGATGCCATCACCGGCGATGCCGGCCTTGGCCGCACCTTGCAGTTGGATTTGCTGGCGCCGGTATTGGATATCAATTTCACCATAGGCGCCAATGATGGCGGCTGTATCGACAATGATTATATTAATATCGGCGATTCCGTTTTCGTATGGGTCGTTGATGATTCCGGTAATTATCTGCCTACCATAACGACCGACATGACAGTTTTCGGACCTGAAGACAGTCTAATGCTGGGCGTTTATAATCCGGGTACTGGTAATGGAAGAACTCTCGAGATTAGAATCCCCGACACCGTTTTTGCCGGCGCCGATGAGTTTTTCCCTGGGCAGTATGCTTTAATAGTAACTGCTACAGATGCAGTTGGCTTAAGCACGACCGATACCATCACTGGAAATGACGTATACTATCACATCGATACCAAAAAGCCGGTAATTGATGATGATTCGGTGTGGATCGAATTATCCGGCGATATCAACGGAGATGGCACAGCCGCTGTCGGTGACACCATTACCGTTCATGCCAATTTAACCACTGAAGGAATATTTGAACTTGATTCAGTGATAGCTGATCTTTCCGCATGGCAGCTTTCAAGCCGTGTTTTGATGCATGATCAGGGCATAGACAATGAGTGGACCGCACCCGTTATAATTGAAGATGGAACTATTGATATCGAAGCGGTAGCTGATTCGCTTGATACCAGCATGGTATTCTATGTGCGCGCCTATGATAAGGCCTGCAATATAACGCTTGATTCAAACGATAATGCTTTCGATATCGACAATGAACTTCCTGAAGTTGCCTCAGTGGAATTTGAGCTTCTTGAAGATGACACCACTTTCAATGTTGCCAATCTTAGGGATGTCGTTAAGATAACTATAACTCCTGACGATAGCACCACCGATTTGGCGGCCACAGATGCGGCCCATGTTGATTTGCAGACGTCCGGCCTTGGCGGTAGCTCCGACCAGGTTATGGATGAAGATGGTTCCGACTATGTTTATGAACAGACACTGGTCTTCATTCCAAGAGACGCCCAATATGCAGTTGACGAAGCGGCCGGCACGCATACTGTAGAAGTCACATTGACAGACGATGCCGGAAACGTGAATGACTTTACCAGCTCTGTATTGGCCGAACCCATAGATACTCGTCCTCCGGATGCAGTAACTCTTAATTATCCGGAAAAAGGCGCCTGTGCCATTGACCTCACGTGGATACCTAACAATAACGACGACATGCTTTATCAGATTTATTCTGATAATGGTGACGGTACATGGTCAAGCGCTGATTTATCGAATTACCTTGATATCGTCCCTTCACCCGACACTACATGGTCAACTGATGAAGTTACAATGACAGTTGAGCACGGTACAACCTATCAGTTCCGTGTCCGTGTTATTGATGATGCCAATAATAGCGAATATTTCGCTATCGATTCCACCATGCCGGTCTCTGGCCCGGCTGATTGCGAAGCCCCGACGGCATGCGTGGATACGACCAAGACCAAATCGGGCGGTAGCTATGGCGGCGACAATCCTCTGGACTTGATTGTTACCTCAGCAAACCTCGACATTAATGACGTGGTTGTTAAGGTTCGCGATGCCGATAATGGTTTCGGCGTAGCCGGTCCATGGATTACAATTCACGACATGACTCAGATTGGCAGTGGCGGTACTTTCACTTATACGCTCAATGATGCCAATCTCGATGCTCTTGGTAATACAAGCGGATATCTTGATGATACTTATGAATTGATTTCTGTCGCCTATGATGATGCCGGAAATTATCAGACTGATTCAGCGGCAGTGCTTGCCTGCGAATACAGCAGTCCCTTCACTTTCCACTGGTTCTGGGAAGATCTGCCGGCCCGACTGGTATCCGTCAATGATACAATTTCGCCTCAGGATCCATCATGCGGTTTTAATGTTACGCGCGGCGCTTCAAACGAAATTGCTATTACGGTTGACGGCGCCCTGAATGACACTTTCATAGTCGATGTGCAGGCACTTGGTACTGGCGCTAATTATCGCGTGTTTTACGATGATAGCGTTACTTCTATGCCGGACACATTCAACCTGAATTGCACTGATTTCCCGAAAGGAAGCCAGACTATTTATGTTACGGTGACGCGCAATGATGGTAATGAAACTGATTTCAATTTCCCGATTTGCGTGCCGGATGAGAATGCTCCTGAAGCGCGGATAATTTATCCTATGGACAATGAAATTGTTCGTAGATCCTGCAATACCGGGAATACGCTTGAGGTTTGGGCGAAGAGATATTATAATACTTACGACAACGATAATACCACTCGCGTTGAATTCTTTGAAGCCCATTATGACAGCACTGTTTGGACAAGATTTGATATCGTCACCGATCCATGGCATGGCCGCATATATGTAGCTAATTGGAATAACTGTGATTATCATCACGGCGATTTGGTGAAACTGCGCGCCGTTTACTATGATGATTACAATAACACGGATACGACGGAATATGTCGTGGTTCAGATCGACACTGCGGCTCCCGATATTGAACTGAGCGTTCCGCTGGCCAAAACAATCTGCAATGACGACGTTATTGGGGGAACGATCGATCTTTATGCCACGGTTAACTCCTCAATCGAAGATATTGCCTCGGTCAACTTCTACTATTCAAACGACGAAGATCCCGACTTGGTCGATGATGGTTATTATACTTTAATCGGCTCCAGTAGCGCGGGAACTTCCAATGGCATATATCTATATTCCGGTTTTGATACTGACGATTTAACCGATGGCAAGCATTACAGATTCCGCGCTATCGCGACTGATATTGCCGGCAATGTAATGTGGGATTCCGATGAGGATGGCGTTTTCGACGATAATACTTTCGATCCCGCCACGAAGAATTCCGACTTGTTGTTGATGGTTGATAATGACGCCATTATCCCGGCTATCAGCAATGCGGTCGTGATAAACGGCGTCGATACGACCACTTTCCCGAATCCGTCAAGCGAACTGAGCGGCAGCGACAGAATTTACGCCGTTTCGGGAAGCGATATCACGGTTCATTCCCAGCCTCTACCGCTGAACGACACTTGCGGTCTCTTCAGCGTAGTCTATTACTGGGATGAAAATGAAATTGGCGTCGCTTCAACTGTGGCTCCATATGCCATCACATTTGATCCAGTTGAGCTTGGATTCATCCATCCGGAAGATATTGCCGAAGAGTATCAATCAGGAACTCTCACCGTAGTTTTCACCGACATGTTTGGCAATACTTCCAGCGACGATATCACGGTTTATATACTGGATAACACCGCCAATCAGGCTGTTATTTTCGAACCGCCTTATGGCGCCTGCGTTTCCGGCGAAGTGGAACTCTATTCCTTCGCAGTTAATGACTATGATTTATCATATGTCGAATATTATTATCGGGCGGCAGGCGACACCGGGCTTGGAACCTATATCGGTATGTCAACTGACTGGGAAGAAGACCCGGTTATTTGGAATACTGTAAATGCCGGTTTGGAAGACGGCGAATATGAACTGGCGGCGGTTACGGTTGATGAATCTCTTAATAGAGACGCCAATCCGACATATATAACCGTCACTCTGGCCAATACATTTGTTGAGGCTGCGATCACCGAGCCTGCCGAAGATTATGTTTATATCGCGGAAGGCGCCCTCGTAAAGGTTGAAGAGACATCCGGAACCGCCAAGCGAGTGGAATTCATGACTAAGCCTCTCAACAGCGACAGTTGGACGACTTTCGCAACCGATAACGAGGCTCCATGGGAAGCCGAGCATGATATCGATATGATCGATGGCGTGTGCCAGATAAAGGCCCGCGTTTATAACTGCGCCGACGAGTATAAGGATACCGAAATCAGGTCGGTCTATATTGACAATGTCGAACCTTATGCCCAGTTGGTGACTATAGGCGGTTATGACGCCGAGGGCGGCAATGACCCGACTATTGATCTGACCGGCATGGAAGTGGTCGATGTCGTTGGTATGTTCCGCGACGACGACGCCATCTCCGGCTTCAATTCAGGCATTGCCAAAGTGGCCTTCTATCTGACCGACGATACCGGCACGAATGTTCGGGTTAAAATTATCGACCCGGCCACAGCTGGAACTCATACGGCTCAATTTGATATTACCGGTCTTGACGAAGGCACTTACTACTTTGCCTGCCGCTCTTGGGACGCGGTTGGCAACATGACGACCTCGGGTGAAGTCGCTGTGACTATTTCCGACGTTGAAGTGCCTGTCACCGCCATAGCCGGTTATTATTCCGGCATGTTGTATGGCTATGATTGGTCCGGCGACGCTGAGGCCGTTTTGTTCGAATATCAGAGCGACACAGAGTGGATCGGTATTGGCATCGGATATTATCTTGAAAGCGATATCTGGTATGCCAATTGGGTTCCCGCAGTCGGGACATATACTCTGAGAATGAAGGCTGTTGATGAGAACGACAATTATTCCGAAACATTGAATTCTCCAACAACTTCCTTTACTTATAATGCCGACGGCACTTTCTCGTTTGCTTCAACGGGATTGACCGAAATGGCGGCCATAAAGAATTATGACAATTACCATATTTATGGCGTCGTTGGTCTCAATTCCGCGCTCGATGAACCGTTTGCTTTCGGAATCTATATCCGGAACGACGGCGCGAGAGATTATGAAGTAATCGACTTAGACGCTAATTTGGACGAGGAGGAGCTTTATAGAGGTTCCTTCAACGCCAGCTATATTGACGGCGGCGGCGTTGGTTACATCTTTGCCTCGGCGCCAAGCGGCAATAATGTCCTGATTCAGCAGACAACGCTTTCCGCGTATCAGGTCACTTATGATCTTGGCACCAATGGAACGGTTAGAGGCAATGGCAATACCGTTAGCTTGACCATCCCGCCGGGAGGCAGCAACTTGGTAGCCTTTATACTCAAGACCTGGATGCCGGACCCCAGCGTTTACGAGCAGTATTATGACGCCATAGGCAATTCCGACGGTCTTGCCAACTATATTGGCTGCAATGACGACGAAGGATATTGCTATCTGTCAAATGACAGATACGCGACTATCACAATGCCTTATGATACCCTCGTAACCACGCCTGCCGAATCGCTTGTGGTTGGCCGGTGGGATGGCGACGAATGGCGCATTTCAAGCGGCATTTATCAGCCGTCATTTAATACGACCAATCATACGGTTACCTTCAAGGCTGACCAGCTTTACGGTCTCTTTGCAGTATTGAGATACAAGGATCCTACTCAGCCGAGTCCGATCACGATTGAATTTCTTCCAGGTTATTGCGAAGACACTTACGACGCTTATCCCACCATCAAAGCCAGAGTTAAGGATATTTACTCCGGTATTGACGACGAAATGTTCTCGGTCATTGTTGACGGCGAGGCTATTATCCTCGAAGGCGACAGGGGCGATAACTATGACTATCATTACGACGACGTCACCGGAATCCTTGAAATATGCTGGTATGATGATTATGAGGAGTATGGAGATTTTGCCGAAGCGTTATCCTGCGGCAACCACAGCTTGATATTGGTTGCATGGAACGAGCAGGCTCAGATCGACACGGCAACCTACGACTTCGTGGTTGATTGCGTTGCGCCGACGGTGGTTTTTGAAAACAGCTATGTTTCCAAGAACCCGACGATTGAGTTCAACGTGAGCGACGATCTGTCAGGCGTTGACTTTAGTTCCATCCATGTTGACGTAGTGGCGATTCAGTTGAATGACACTTCCGGCGCCAATCCGCATCAGGATGAAAATCTATTCTTCCTGCAGACCTTCTTTCCGGATCAGCTTACGGTGGATGAAAATGGCGACGTTACCATCCCGACAACTTTCGAACTCGAAGACGAACGCGCCATTGTGGTTATAATCTATAATGGCTCGCGCGATGGCGATGAGCCGGTAGGCGATTACTATTATGGTTATGGCTGGGATGAGTATTATGCCGATGGCAATGGCATCTATGATTGTGTCGGCAATGCTGCAAATCCGCATGTCCAGATACTCGGCGTTGATTATGATGCTCCGGCAGTAACTGTTATGAGTGCGTCTGACAATCCGCCAACAACCTATCTATCCGGTTGTCCGGCGATGTTGCAGATTGCCGATGATGGTTCCGGCGTGGCGGCGACCGGCGTTCTGATTTATGAAGACGGCGCCCTATTGACTGCCTCCACTGATGGAGAAGTTGATACAGAAGGCGAGTATTCATTTAATACCACAACCGGTATTATCGAATATTGTCCAACTCCGGGTTCCGAAATCAGAATGGTCATTACGGACAGAGCCGGCAACCAGAAAATCCGCGCCTTCAGGTCATTTACGCCTAATGAGGTTGTGGATGTTACCGTTAACTACACCCCGTGGGATCCTAAGACCGATGGTTATCTAACCATTGATTATAAATTCCCGGGAACTGCCACCATTAAGATCTATGACTTCGGCGGTGACTTAGTCAAGTCAACAACCGGAACCAATGGATACGCTACATGGAACGGCAGAACTGAAGATGGTAGCACGATGGTAGCCGACGGTATCTATTTCGCTCATATTTTGATCGAAACAGAAGCCGGTTCCTACTCAACCGTTGTTAAGATAGCAGTTGTTGAAGAGTAGTAACTCACACTAATTGACGGAGGCCTCGGTCAACGGGGCCTCCCGAAATAGATCAGAAAGGAAAATGAAATGACGAAAATAATGAAGAAACTGGCGCTGATAGCGCTAACAGTTTTCTTCTGTGTGCTGGGTTACTCGCAGGTTTCAATAGCCGATGACAACCATGCCTTCCCTATGTTGAGGATGGGAGTCGGCGCTCGCGCCCTTTCAATGGGCGGTGCATTTACCGCGGTCGCTTCGGATGCTACAGCCGGTTACTGGAACCCTGCGGCCCTTGCACAGGTAGATAAACTCTCGATTTCAACCATGATCGCGGCCAATATGGCTAATGATAGAAAGTACAACTACGCCGCCCTGGCATATAAGTTCGACTGGGGCGCAGTGGGTTTCTCTTGGCTCAATGGCGGCACCAGTGATATCCCTTACGGTACCAGCGAAGTCAAGAGTGGTACTTTCGATGCCAACGATCATGTGTTCCTGTTCTCCTATGGCACGCAGATGGAGAAGTTCTTTGTCGGCGCCAATTTCAAGGTCGTTTCCATGAAAATTGAAGAGCTCTCCAATACTGGAATCGGCGTTGATGCCGGCGCCAAGTTTAATGTCAATGATAAGGTCGATCTCGCCCTTGCCATTGGCGATCTTGGCACCAAAGTCGGCCGCAACTCAGCCCCTGTCGTCTTCCGCCTTGGCGGTTGTTTCAAGCCGATGGAAGGATTTCTGTTCCCGGTTGAGCTTGAGAAAATTCATAATCGTACCAATTTGAAACTCAGATTAGGCGGCGAGTATTCCTATGCTTTTGCCGATAACTATGTTGGCGCCCTTCGCGGTGGTGTCAATGATGGTCATTTGGCCATTGGCGCAGGATTACAGCTCATGAACCAGTTCTCAATTGATTACGCTTATGTTTCTGAGGCTACTGGTGTGTTCGGCGAGAACCACAGAATCTCCCTCAGCTTCAATATGAAGTAATCAGGAAGATTTATAGATAAAAAAGCCGCCTTTATGGGCGGTTTTTTTTATTTCTGTTTTTGAAATTTCAAATGAGGGCGCATGCCATGCGCCTCTACCATGCCGGGAGTATTGAAAAAATCCTAAACTCCGCGCCGGGGGAGTTTCGCCTACGGAATTCCGTCAGGAAAGGATTCCTGACGGCGCGGAACGCCGGGAATATGCCACCCATTGTTGAATGGACGTTTGCTGATCTTGTAAGCCTTATGGCTTAATAGAGTAGTGACACCGTTGCTACGGTGTCCTTTCCGGTGTTCCGACGGCATGAATTAGAAATTGACACGGCGTCACCGTGTCACTACGACTATATCCCATGATAAATGGGGTTTTTCAACAGTCCCCACCCCAGATGTATGTCAAGATTCCTGGGCGACTTTGACATCTCAATTTTGTCCATCATCCTTCTCTCCCCAATGTCAAAACTATGTCAATGGCAACTAAGTCGCAATGGGGGTTTTAATCCACAAAATTTTGAAAAATATTTATACGAAATAGTAATGATTATCATTTAGTATTGAATCCAATGCGCTAATATTTTTGAGAAACAAAATATTTGCCCGATTATTGCTTGACAACATTATTGCGAACTGCTATAATGGTGTAATTAGACCCATAATATTTTCTATATTTATTTTGATAAATAGGAAAAACTGGCGAATGTTAAAAATTTTATCGGGCATAAATAAGAATGGGGAGAATCGGAGAAATAATGAATATCAAGAATGAATCCATAAAATCCGGACGCATCCTTATTATTCTCATCATGATTATAATTATAATCAATTCCTCGTATGCGGAACAATACGGAAAAATGGAAATGATTGAGAAATCAAAAGCCTGTCTTGAGTGCCATGATGATAAACTTGAGTCTCTTGCAGGATCGACCCACCATATAAATATCAATGGAGAACCCGGCATAGGGATGGCTGTGGGATGTATAGGATGTCACAAGGGTTGGGAAAAGCATCTTGATGAACCATCGGCAGAGACTATTGTCAAATTGTCAAACTTGTCGTTAAGTGAACAGAGCGAGGTTTGCGGGAACTGCCATGTCGGACAACATCAAACCCGCATGATATCAACAGATCCGCATGGCCGGGCGGGTGTTTCCTGTTTGTCATGTCATAAAATCCATGACAATGATAACAAAAATCTTTTACAAGGCGATTCTGAGAATTTTTGTCTCGGTTGTCACAAGACCATTGGAGATGAATTCAATCGACGCACAAGGCACCCGCTTGAATCGGGAAATATTAAATGTGTCGATTGCCATGCCCTGGGTGATGCGGAGGATCCATCACTGATTGTAGGAATAGATTGGAAATGTCAGAATTGTCATGCCGATATTTCCGGACCTTATATTCATGAGCATCCGGTGGTCTATAGCCATCTTGTTAACGGGGGTGGGTGTATCGAATGCCATGAGCCGCATGGCTCGCCAAATGAGAGGCTTCTCAAGCAATCGGGGAATGGCATCTGCATTCAATGTCATGGCATACCGCCCGGACATCGCACCAAGCACAGCGGATGGGGTATGAAATCAGACTGCGTGCTATGCCATACCGATATTCACGGATCAAATAATAATGATAAATTTCTGGATCCTGATTTGGCGACAAAGTTTGTAGCTGATTGCAACCAATCCGGTTGTCATTCACTGGATAATTGAGGAGGGGAAGATGAAAATCACAGGAATAATATTTGCCCTTCTGTCAACCATGCTGATATCAGCGCCGGCACAAGGTGAAAACGGCGGTGAGATTAAAGTTGGATATACCTTTATTGATGAGGTGGGTAATCGTTCGGTTAATCAGGCCACTTTTAACGACTATGAGGGGTTAGGGTTGTCATTTGAGCGATTTAAATATACCCTGAATAATGGATTTCGACTAAGGGCTGACCTTAATAATATCACGCTGAACAATCGCAATATGACATTAGGCTTGGGGAAACCGGGTCTGTTTGGGATTGAAGTTCATAATGACCAATTCCGAAAAATGTATGATTTCGAAGGAGGCGCTTATACGCGTCGCCATAAGACCGGCGGATCAATCTGGTTCTATCCTCATAGGTATCTGAAGGTATTTGGCGGGGGAGCATTTATAGGGCGTTCAGGCACAACAATCGATTTGCTCAATTCGGATGCTTATGCCGCCATAACGGATGTTGATTATACCCAGCAATCGTTCAATGCCGGAGTGAAGGGAAATTATTTGGGCGGGATGCTTCAATTCGAATATCGCGGCACTGAATTTGAAGACAAGATATCATCGGTTCGCGATCAAACCCGGAATCAAGTCCGTTTTGATGGTATGATGCCGGCGCCATATTTTCAACGGTTAATTATAACTGGTGGATATAAGCATTTCGAGTCTAAATTTTCGAAATCAAAATTTGGAATCAGCGCTAACACAGTTTGGGGTGGGGCGAGAATCAAAATATTGCCGACTCTGAATGCATCCTATAATTTCCTTTTTGATAGGACGAGCTCGGACAGCGATTTTGTGGCAACCGATAATATCAGCCATGGAGTTTACTTGAATTACGAAAATCCGCATAAGACCGGCGTCACGATAGGGTATCAGTATGGAATTAATGATGATTATGAGGATGAAGTTCAGGCCGGCTCATATTATTTTTCCGGATTCTGCCGCGCCATCAATAATTTTGAATTTCGCGCTGAATATGGAATAAAGAATGAAAATGTCAAGGATGGAGTTCGATTGCTGGGCGATGAGGAGCAAACCCGCCATAAAATATCGGCAAAATATACTAATTCGAAACTTGGTTCTCTGGGTATTAAATATGAATCCAAGAATCGCACCAATGATCAAATTGGGAGTGAGGTTGATTTCAGACGTTTTGCCACCAACTTTTCCATAACACTTCAAGGGAAATATCCCAATTTTTCGGGCGGATATTCCTACTCAGATGGGCAGTATGCTAATCGGGATATGAGCTTTGAATTCAGAGATCATCTTATTTATGGCAATATTGAATCAAAGGAATGCAAGCATATAACGATGGGAGTTGGGGGGCAATATTATCGAAGTAAACGGGATTTGAATCTCGAATCATTTATGTTGCATTTTCAGGCCGCATGGGAATTCATGAAGGGACATAGAATAGAGGCAATTTATAAGATTCACAATTTTGATGATTTCCTATATACGGACAGATATTTCACGGCAAATATTGTGGAAATGAACTTAATAAAGGAATTATCTTTTTAAGAGGAGTTGGTCATGAAATTGAAAATCATCTTAAGCTTTCTGATCTTATTGATCTTTTTTCTGATTACCGGATGTGAACGCAAAGTAATTAATGAAGCATCAAATGATAATAACCTCAATTGCTTCACCTGCCATGGCGACGATGATTTTGCCCTGATTGCGGCCAAAGGGCAATGGCAAAAATCGGTGCATGCATCAGGGAATAATATTGACCGTAACCGCAATTATTCATCGCGCTATCAAACCTGCGAGAAATGCCACACCAATGAAGGCTTCATTGCCAATATTAGCGGCGTGGCCGCGGCGGGAGATAACTTCAGCGCAATCGGCTGTTTTACCTGTCATGCGCCGCATACCAATGGAACTCTTGCCGCCCTGCGGGTCGAAGACGCCGCCACTCTTGCAAATGGCACGGTATTCGACAGAGATGAAGCCAACCTCTGCGCATCATGTCATCAGGGCAGAGAAAATGCTGATACTTACGTGGTTGATAATATCAAATTTACACGTTTTGGGCCTCATTATGGCACCCAGGCCGATATGCTGATAGGCTCAAACGGGTATGAGTATGCCGGGTATGAATACGATAATTCTCCGCATACAAATGTGGCGACAAAAGGGTGCTTAAATTGCCACATGGCGCCAGCTATCGGATATGCGGTTGGCGGACATACCTTCAATATGTATGACTCAATCAGCGGTCACGAAAATTACAATGGCTGTAATGTTGAATCTTGCCATGATGGGGAAGTTGATACCCTTGATTATGATGGTGTTCAGACGGAAATTGAGGAATTGTTGGATAGTCTGGGAACCATTTTGCAGAATGCCGGCTTATTGGACAGCACCTTGCATGCAACTGAAGGTCTTACAGTAAGCGACAAAGATTCCAGCGGAGCGGTTTATAATTTCTTATTTGTCGAGTATGACCGTTCTGAGGGCGTTCATAATACCGAATATGCCAAGGGCTTATTGGAGTCGTCTATTAATTTCATGAATACCGGCAATCCAAATGAAGTTGCTCAACACAGATGGAATAATATAGCCATCGCGCACTAAATATTATTTTTGCACCACATGGCCCCTTTAAGACAGGGGCCTTTTTTATTTAATCGAGAATTCCGGCGACATGAAATTATTAAATTATTTCTGAATTGTGGATATAGAAAATCACCGCAAAATAATATTATAAAAAGATTGCTCTTGTCCCGATTGTTTTGTATAAATTTAAATGATTTTTTGTTGGAATAGAGGTATTTGAGCATAAATATAATGGCGGAAGCCAAGGAGGTTTTGAGATGAAGAGATTTGTGATTTTGGTCACAATGGCGATGGTGATGGCGCTTTTTACTCTTCCGGCATTTGCCGGTGATTCCACGGCGGTCAAACAGCATCAGTATGTCGGAGCTAAAAAGTGTATGATGTGCCACAAGAAGGATAATACTTACCCAACATGGGAAATAACCAAGCATGCCAAGGCATGGGAAAGTCTTAAGCCGGAAGATCAGAAAAATGAAAAATGTGTCGCTTGCCATTCCACCGGCAAGGATGCCACCGGCGCTTTATTGATCGGCATTCAATGCGAGGTTTGCCATGGACCGGGCGCGGATTATATGAAAATGAATATCATGAAAGACAAAAAGCTGGCAATGGGAAACGGCCTTTTAATGCCGGACGAGAAGACCTGCAAGAAATGCCATAATGAAAATGTGCCGGAGCAGTTCCGTTCCAAAGAAGCTTTTGATTTTGCCAAAATGAAAGCCAAAGGAATTCATGCTATAGCTTCAGCGACAGAAATCAAAACGGAAGTCAAACCAACCGAAGCAAAGCCGACTGAGGGAAAATAGGTTTAGAAATTTTCATGAAATTAAAAAGCGCCTACAATAAATAGGCGCTTTTTTTTATTGGGCGGCAATTATATTTTTACGGCTGGACGCCCGAATGGCATTCATAACACCCCATTTCCATCCAGGCCTCGCCTGTATTTTCATCCGGATGTTCAAAAATCAGCCCTTCCGGCGTTGATGCCATCGCGGCGCGGGCGCCGCTTCCTTGCGCTAAAATTGTGTGGCAGGCAATACATTCGCGGGTCACAGTTTTGCCTTCAGCGCTTTTATGTTTGCCCTCATGACAGCGCATACAACCCGGGTAAATAAAATGTCCTATATTACTGGAATAGTTATCCCAGCGGACTTTCATTTCGGGGAAAATATTTTGCGCAAATGCCTGCTGGATGCCTCTTATTGATGAATCAATAGATGCTCTTTCTCCCGCATACAAATTTGGATACCGGTTCCGGTAATAGTCATTAATGAATTTGGATATTTCATTTAGAGCCTGCTCTTCAGTTTCATATTCAGCGGCCATAATTTTAACGACTTTGGTTTTTATATATGGCAGGGAATCATTAATATGATTTTTTAAGAGAGCCATATCAGCGGCATGATCGGGTGAGTTATAGAAATGGCTGGGGCGGTTATGGCAATCGACACAATCCATTATTCGGGGAGTCGCCGCCTTAATCTCCTCCTCTGTAAGAGGATTTTCTTCATTTTGATATACTGTAATTTTTCCGGTTTTCTTATCGGTTACCCGCACCCAAGGAATATCAAGCCTTTTTTCATCACGATGGATATATTCAACCTTGACTCCAATATTCATGTGCCAGTGAATTCCGGCGGTTTGGCCGGTGGATGGGTCTCCCCCGCCTGTTTTGATAAGCAAATTGATCGGCCAATGAGTATTGGCACTGTCATACATAAAGTGGTCAAATTGCTTTTGTTGTGAGCCAAAAAATTTCTCCGGCCAATGGCACTGCTCGCAGGTTTCCTGCGCGGGGCGAAGATCCTTAATCGGCGTGGGGATCGGTCTGGGAAATTTATTGATGGCTGTAGCATAAACCTGATAGGCGCCGGATAATTTTGATTTGGCATACCATCCCGCCCCGGGACCGACATGGCATGAAACGCATGCCACCCGGGCATGGGGCGATTCCTGATAGGCGGTATATTCCGGTTTCATTATTATATGACAGGTCTTCCCGCAGAAAGCGACCGATTCCGTATAATGAAACGCCTCATAACTCCCAATCGCACCCAGAGCCAAGAAGATTATGGTGCCAAAGAAAAATATCGCAGAGGCATTGCGATGACTTCGAATATTTAGGTCAATATATGGCCATTGGGGATAGGCTACGACTTCGCCTCTTTTTACCCTTTTCCAATGCCGATACATTCCAATGGGGATAAGAAAAAGCCCACCAAGGAAAAACGGCGGGAGAACCATATAAAGAAAAACGCCAAAATATGGGTTGACCTCGTCTTCTATAAAAGCAATGATTAGAAGAACCAGCATTAGAAGACCGGCAATAGTGGCAACGAATACTCCGGCCAAGCTAACCCAATTATAAACAAGACGGGGTAATTTAAATTCCTTCATATTCAGTCATTATTCCTCATATTTTATTTGCCATATCGTTCCTGATAAAACTGCTGAATTTTTTCCAGCGCTTCCTTGCTCATGCCATCGCGATACCACAAATGACCCGGCTGTGAGAAGAGATATTTATCCATCAACTGCTTGGCCAACTCTTCGCCGGCTATCTCTTTTAATTCCGGAATAAATTCCGTATAAAAGTGTTTGGAAACTTCATATAGTCCGTGCCACCATGCATAATCCGGCCCTTGCATCGCCGCCCCGTGACGTCCCCGTCGTCCCTCATGATGCCAAATCTCATACCAGGTCCACTCAAGCTGTTCATCAAAATCCGGTTTGGTTAGCTTGCCTGCCGCTTTAAGCTCATCAATTATGGATTTAGCCGGTTTGGCAAACTTTTCATTATAAAGTTCAACAAAATCATCAAACTGGGCATACGCCCCGGCGACAAATCCCTTTTCATGGCACTGCGAGCAAATATTCTGCATCCGGCCACGCCGACTTTTCCAGTCAACGACTTCCCTTACCTTTTTTATTTCCCCTGATGAGGTCTTAAACATCTCCCCTGCCTTGGGCAAGGATGGCGAATCTCCAATCACATCTTCTTTGGAATCATCATCCAAAACAACCATATTTAATTTGACAGATACAGCCGGTCGTAGAGTCCATGAAATTCTTTCCCCAACATCATGGGTAACATCCTGACTGCCTCCGGCGCTCATGTGACACGAAGAACAGGTTGGTCCGGCGAAATACTCCTTGCCGGCGCGCCAGGGCGTACTGTCAAGTTTCATATTTTCACGGTCAGCATGATAAAGGACGCCATGCTTCGATTCATTCCAGACTTCGATTTGAGGGTGGTCAGGCCCAAGATGGCATTTGCCGCAAGCCTCAGGTTGGCGGGTCTGCTTTACTGAGAACTGATGCCGCGCATGACAGGCCGAGCAGGAACCCCAACTGCTATCGGGATTGATTCTGCCCATACCGGTATTTGGCCAAGTATCAGCCGTTGGTTTGCCGTCGGCGCCAATTTTAACCTCCGAGACGTGGCATTGCCTGCATCCAATATTTACAGCAGGCTCTCCCCCGACTACTTCCCCCAATAAATTATCCAATGAGCCAAGTATCTGTCCGGCTTTGGCATGATGAGAACCTTTTTGCTCGGTAAATTCCTTCTCGTGGCATTGGGCGCAATCCTTGGGAGAAACAATCACGGCAATGCGATGGCCATTATGCATAAAGCCATCAGTGTCCGCTTCGGCCGCAGAATGGCAATCAAAACAGCCAACACCGGCCGGATTATGGCGGGATTGCTCCCATTGGGAAAATATGCCAGGGGTCAGTATCTTATGGCACGAGAGGCACACTTCATTTTTATCGCCTTGAGCCATGATGGAAATATTGGCTATGACAAAAATGATGGATAGAAATATAATTAACCTAATTAGTCCATCAATAAATCGACGATTATTCATAGTTATCCTCCATTTTGTCCATACTATGGTTTGCAATAATAGCGAAGACATACCTAAGCGAAAATGCCAACGCCGTCTTCAAAATATCTCACTATAAGAGTCGGTCATCTGCGCATAAGATGCCTTGACTTGAGTCAAAAATAATATATTTTTTAATCCCACGTCAAGGAAATCATCAGAATGGGTTAATTCACGAATAGTGAAAAAGGATATATTATCAATAAATTCAGGAACCTGATCGGATTTAGGTTGTTTTCACAGAATAAATCGGTCTGCCAAAGAATAAGCAGTCCGCTTAATTGTGTGTGTAAGAGAATCTATAGACTAATATAAGAAAGGAACATGAATATGCAGGAAAGAACCGGCGCAGTGACCATGAAAGGAAACCCATTAACCCTGATTGGCCGGGAATTAAAAGTCGGTGATATGTCCCCCGATGCGGAAATTATCGACAATAACATGACTCCATTTAGGATATCCTCTATGAAAGGAAAAATCCTTATCATCTCGGCCGTGCCGTCTCTCGATACCCCCGTTTGCGATATGGAAACACGGCGATTCAATCAGGAAGCCGGAAAACTCGGCCCCGATGTTGCCATTTTAACTATCAGCATGGATTTGCCCTTTGCTCAGAAAAGATGGTGCGGGGCGGCAGGTGTCGATAAAGTCAAAACGTTTTCAGATTATAAGCAGGCATCATTCGGCGAAGCGTATGGCGTTTTGATTAAAGAATTGAGGCTATTGGCGCGGACAATTTTTATCGTTGATCGTCTGGGCGCCATTCGATATATACAACCTGTAAAAGAGGTCACCAACGAACCAAATTATGATGAGGTTTTAGCCGCTGTAAAAAAGCTGGCCTAATGCTGATTATAGTTTTTTTACAACAATTGAAAGGAAAATTAAAATGATTAGCGAAAAAATGCAGAAAGCTCTAAACGACCAATTGAAGGAAGAATATTTTTCATCATATCTTTATCTTTCAATGGCCGCATATTTTGAATCAAACAATCTGAATGGTTTTGCCCATTGGATGAAAACCCAATCTGAAGAGGAAAAAGGGCATGCCATGAAGTTTTATGGCTATATTAATGAGCAACAGGCAAGAGTCTCTCTTAATGCCATTGATAAACCTCAGATGGATTGGGTGTCGTCCTTGGCCGCCTTTGAAGAAACTCTAAAGCATGAACAGAAAATAACAAAGCATATTAATACTTTAATGGATCTGGCAATTGCTGAAAAAGATCATGCAACAACTATTTTTCTTCAGTGGTTTATTACCGAACAAGTTGAGGAAGAAGCTCATGCGGCGCATATAGCCGAGCAACTGAAAATGATTGGTGATTCCAAACAGGGGTTGATGATGCTTAACAGTATCCTCGGACAAAGGAAATAGGCCTTATCGGCAAAATATTGAGCAAAGTACCATATCCCTTGATATGATATTATAGTGGCGGGGGGTTCTCCGCCATTTATTTTTGATAAGTAGCTTTCAACCAACCCGCCGCGGCGGATTTCCTGCCGAAAAAAATGCGTCAGGAAGGGTTCCTGACGCCGCCTGACTGCGTGGCGTCACCCAATCAAGAGCATTATGGGACGCATAGCCATGCGACCCTTTTCAATAATATTTAATGCGACAGAATTCCTGAAAATAATTATATTATAAGATAACAGAGGAGGATTCGATTGCCGAAGACCGAATAAAAGAATTTCAGGAATCACGGGATAAATTAAATGATATCGTCATGAAATATGCCGGTACCAATATCAAGAGATTTTATAATATCGACTGGCAGGCGTATAACGGCGGCGCCCTTCCGGCTAAAACCAAAGAATTATTGGGGCTGGTCGCATCATTGGTCCTGCGCTGTGATGATTGTATCATGTATCATTTGATATAATGCCATCATGAAGGCGTAAGCGATAACGAATTGGAGGAAAGCTTTACCATTGGGTTGGTAGTCGGCGATTCGATAATAATTCCCCATCTCCGCCGGGCATGGAAAGCATGGGATGATATGAAAATCAATCCCCCCGAAAAAAAGAAAAAGGAGTAAGTGGCAGAATGAGGGAGCAATATGAGGCGTTGCTCGCAGAAATCACGGACATTGCCAAGAAGCCTGCAGGTTCTGTTATTCGGCTTCAAGAAATATGTAATTTGCTGAAGGTTAAAGTCACCCATTATGATTGGGTTGGTTTTTACCTTGTTAATCCAAAGAAAACACGCGAACTGGTTCTTGGGCCATTCGCCGGCGAGCCGACAGAACATATTTGCATCCCCTTTGGCAAAGGTATCTGCGGACAGGCCGCCGAAACCAGAGAGATCTTTGTTATTGATGATGTTGAGAAAGAAAGTAACTATCTTTCCTGCAATATAAATGTAAAATCAGAAATTGTTATCCCTATTTTCAGGGATGGAGAAATTGTGGGCGAGCTTGATCTGGACTCCCACCAAAAATCAGCCTTTAATAAGAAAGATGAAGGATTTCTGAAGCAGGTTGGCGAAATTATATCGAAAATTCTTTAACCGGTTTGTATCTTATGAGCGAATCCATAAATAGGGAAGCATTAAAAAAACTCAGCTATGGACTTTATATTGTTTCGTCCATACTCGATGGCAAAAAAAACGGTCAACTGGCCAATACTGTATTTCAGGTAACCTCAGAACCACCCCAAGTAGCGATTTCATTAAGCAAGAATAATTTGACACATGAATATGTCGAAAAGAGCGGCATCTTTTCCGTTTCAATATTATCAGAATCAACCCCTTTCGCTTTTATCGGCCTATTCGGATTCCGTTCGGGAAGAGTCATTGATAAATTCGAGAAGACCGGCCATAAATTTGGGATA
This sequence comes from Candidatus Zixiibacteriota bacterium, assembly GCA_020058225.1. Lineage (GTDB taxonomy): Bacteria > Zixibacteria > MSB-5A5 > GN15 > PGXB01 > JAGVEJ01. The sequence continues at coordinate 21,712 of JAGVEJ010000142.1, forward strand.
TCGGGTTGTCCGATTGTTATAGAAAATGCCGTTTCAGCCATCGAGGCGCGAGTGGTCAAAAAAATCGATAATGGAAGCCACACCCTTTTCATTGGCGAAATTATCAATGCGGAAATTTTTGGCAATGATAGAGCAATGACTTATTCATTCTATCAGGAAAATCTCAAAGGGAAAACTCCCAAGGATTCACCCACATTTATCCCACTAATGGAATAATTATACCGCTTTTCAGATGCCGCAGGGCAATCGCTTTTCTTGAAAATCGATTATGAAAATTAATGCATTCCGGATAATTGCTCTATATTCTATCGCAAAGATGACAATTTAAGTCAGCTATTAATCATAAATGGCTAAAATTGTCCTTGACAGAACCTTGCTTTCCCCATAAAATATACTTGGGTGATTTACAACTTAGGGTGACTTTATCTCTCTCAAAATAGCGCCGTTGGAATTATGCTATTTTGGCTCCGAAGTGTGCGGCAGTCTTACAGTCTTGTATTTTGATTTTAGGGATGAGCCTCCAAAAGGCTGATTTTGGGGAATATTGAGGAATTAATAATTCATGGGATTGTTTGGGCGAACCGGTCGAAGCGGGAATACTCAGGATGCTTCCCATAATACCCTTGAGAAAAAAGTCGCCTATGAGATAAATTGCGAATCATTAAAAATAACCGGCAAGTCGATTCCCAAGCTGTTAATTGAAAATTTGGTCGCATCTTATTGGTGTTTTTTCACTTTATTATCGGTTTGGTTTCTATTCGAGTTTTTTCATATCCAATCGCTTTCATCCGACCGAACGATATTCCTTCTGGGGGTAACTTTATTATCCGCGTCGCTTTTTGACGCCTCAACTATCTTGCCCGCCTTCGCCGCCAGCAAAATACAAGGCGAACGGCAAATTTACGATATCTGTCAATTGCTTGCGTCAAGCGAATCATTCCCTCTTTTCAAACAAAACTTTTCAGCAAAATCAAATGCGACAAAAATGTGTCATGAGATCGCGCAATGCGCGAAGTTCGACATATCAAATTCGCCCGCGACCGAATATTGGATAAATCGCAATTCTCATATATTGATAAGAAATCTGTACAATCTGGGCTCATTGGGCCGCGATCCCCCGCGCGAAAACATGTTACTTCTACAAATTTCATAAAATAATCATATAATAAAGAATTAATTTTCAGCTTTAAGGAATAGGCAAATGAAAACAAAAAAAATATTGGCTCTGTTTGCAATCTTTGCTCTCATTATACCTTTTGCCGTTCTATCAGTTGCGCAAGAGGTCTTAACACCGACATCTCATACGAGAAACATTATCGATTTATCTGGCAATCCTATATGGACTCCTTCAGATGCAATTAATGCGAAATTGGGCGATAATTTGAAGGGGACTAATACTGCCGGATATCTGGTAATAGTCGTTTTCAAGACTGCCACCAATGACACCATTCCGCCCATTCATAGTATCCCACATACAGGGGCATACGAAATTCAAATCCCCGGTGAGGCAACGCAAGTTTGCGTGAAGAAGGATGGCACATTGGGTCCGGGCACTTGCTTAGCGATATCATTCGGCAGCCACTCCTACGGCCCATCCCTTTCCACTGTCGGTATCTTCATTCTGATTGGCCTTTTATTGATCACAACCATCTACATCTATAACCGCAAGAAAATGGAATCAGCCGGTTAGTATTACCATTGAGACGGTAATTAAGAAAGGGCGGATGAAAATCCGCCCTTTTCAATTATCATGGCGCCAACCGGCTGAAATACAATTCTGCAAAGACAGGGGCGCATGGCATACGCCCTGCTATGATAAAAGTCAAATTATTTGGCTACCTTTTTTGTTATTTTCTTTTTTCCTCTTATTTTTTTCTTTGGTTTTATCTTCAGTTTGAACCAAA
>JAGVEJ010000217.1 GCA_020058225.1 Candidatus Zixiibacteriota bacterium
CTTTCAATGGCCGCCAATCTGGCCCCTGAGGGACGAATCGGCAGATATATGGGAATATATGGTTTTGCAGTGACCGCAGGATGGTCGCTTGGCCCTCTTGTTGGCGGACTGCTTCTTGATTGGGCAAAGCCGAATTTTATATATATGTGGGCTGCAATGGGTGTCTTGGCCATTGTGGCCGCCATTGGTTTTTGCTCACTTGAGGCTCATATTCCCAAGGAATTGAATATCTATAAAAAATAGCTATTTTATGATCACGAATTTCCCTATATAGTTGCCCATTTCAGATTCCACGGAAAAATAATATATCCCTGAGGTTATCGTCATGGTATTTCTTGATATCAAATCCCACGATTCATGCATACTGCCCGGGTCGCCCGGTGCAAAATCATGTTTGATTTCGCGAACCAAGTCACCATCAAGGGTAAATATTCTTATGGTGCATTTGTTTGGCAGATTTGCAAAATGCAACGCCATGGTTCTTTCGGCCGGAAGGTCAGGTCTTTCCCAGCCCTCAAATCTTTCCCTATAACCGCCATCAATTCGGTAGGGATTGGGGTAAACAATCACATCAAGTCCTTTTTCCATAACCAAATCGCTGGAATTTAGCGCAAATTCCCTTTTGGCGCTCGTTTCCGGCTTGGTTTCCAGTGGGGGAAGTCTCTTACCGGGGAATCCTTGGTCAAATGCCGTTACTGCAACATAGTATGGCTGTGAGGGGAGAAGGTTAGTTAAGGTATATTCATACTCAAAATATTTGAGGTATCCCTCTTCAGTTAGTTCATCGGGGAAAAACATTTTGGCGCTGTCCATATCGAGAGTCGAAGGATATGGTTGATCAGGATAGATCTTATGGATATTCATTGTATCTCTATAATCAGAGGCATTCCAATCATGCTTGGTGAAGTAATAATATTCGTATTTTCCTGTTCCCCAGTTATAATTGGATAAGAGATGGTCTTTGTCAAAATATATATCAGGGTCAAGATCCTCGCCGTACCACCATTTTAATTTATATGTTTCGTAAGGAGGATTTATTATTCTCCAGTATTTATAGACTTTTTCATATTCCCATCGATCATAATTATCCACATCATAGGATGCCAGCAAAGTAAACTCATCCGGTCGACCGGTGAAAGAAACATATACCCTGTATCCTTCAAAATCAACTTTCTGGCTAAACTGGTCATTGGTGGTTTCACTCAAGCGGCCATCCCACTTAATTTTTATCTCGCCACTATTGAATTCATTAATTCTGGGAAAGAGGCGCGGTTTTGGTGCTGGGGGTGGTTCGGCGCCTCTGAAATCCGGTATGCCATCACCTTTGTAATATACCGTATCGCCAAAGAGACAGGTGAATATGGTATCAAATAAAGTATCGCTCGGGCGATAGATCGTATCAATTCTTTGAAAGACCGAATCCCAACAAGAGATTTTGAAATTCCCCTTATAGCCGTCACCATCAGTGTCGATACCGGGGTTATCAAATATCCATCCTGACCATAAGGCATTTAATCCCAATTCATTGAAATTATAACCCGGGTGGAAATTTTGTCCTGCAATAATGGCGAATGTAAATGGCGCAATATCGCCCGGGTCAAGATCAAATGGGCCGAAAGATAATAAATATTTCATTTCTGATCCGTATGAAATCTGATCAGCATTACTTGGAGGGGGAAGCCAGCCATCACCGGTATGGTCTTTATGCGTATCTCTCTGGTCATAATCGAATTCCTTATGGCTCATAATGTAATATTTATTTTTATCTCCAACCGGCGATCCCAAAAAGCCATTAAAGGATCGGAATGGATCTTCCTGTGTGCCTGCTTTGCGCGGTCCCCAATCTCTACCTGGCCACCAACTGCTAATCCACCAATTGAAATTAAAATCGAGCGAATCAAGAGGAGTTCGGAGAATGCGAGTAGCCACAGCTGACGTGGGAGAGTACAGCCCCATATAATCGCCGCTTACCGGGTCAGGGTCTCCATTATTATCTGCCGCCCACGCAATATTAATAGTATCCCATAATCCGCCAATGTATCTTGATGGGAGGGATTTTTTGAACCCGCAGACATCATCATAGGCATTATCTCTATAATCTTTGCCGCAATCATTATCGACGAAAATCCCAATATAGACATCTTTTAATTCACGATGATAATTGATATTGGCAATTTCGCAGTCGAAGATTACAAAATCTTCGGCATAATCATATCCCCATGCGTAACTTTTCTGGTTGATTTTTATATAAAGGGGCAAATGATTTCGACCCGAATAGTAATCATCATCAACAAATCCAGGGTCTGTCAACGTATCGCAGTAAGAGGCGATGAAATCCTGCTGGGATACAGCTCCAGTGTACTCGGGCGCTTCGGGATCTTTTGTGGAACGATATTGAATGTCACCTTCCGGATAAAAAGAAGGCCAGAATTCGCGTACTTCATAGAAGGCTCCGCCGGAAGTTGACACAAGGGTGTCACGCCCATAAACCGCCCCTACCCACAGAGCGGCCTCAAATAAATAATTAAGGCCAAACCCTCGCGGGTAGCTGAGCGAAGGCGCATTTTGACCGGTAAGCGGGTCGGCTATAGTTTCTTCAGAACCGCGCCCAATAACTCCAAAGTTGCTTATGGTAAGGGCAATCTTGCCGACATTGTGCACGGCTATATTTGTATAAGGGAAGCTATCCATTACTTTCCCGACTGGAAAAGGGATGCCCTCCGGTTCAAAGAGATTTCTGGCTGATGCCGTTGCTAAAGCCAGCAATAACAAATATGATAGGATTATTAGTATTTTTTTCATTGGTGTGAATCTATCCGGTTGGAGGGTATTTACATAATTATTACTATTTTTCCGATTTGATTCCCAAATTCAGATTCCACTGAATAATAATATATCCCCGATGCCACTGCCTGTATATTGCGGGTAATCAAATCCCATTTTTCATGCATACTTTGCGGGTCTCCCAGCGGCATATCATGTTTGATTTCTCTCACAAGATCGCCATCTATAGAAAAAATGCGAATTGTGCATTTGTGGGGAAGATTGGTAAAATGAATGGCGCGAACTCTGTCAGATGACAATTCCTCCTGTCCGCGTCCCTCAAATCCACCGCCTTCATCACTTCGATAATTGGCATCAATTCTATACGGATTAGGATATACCACCGCATTGAGCCTTTTTTCCTCAACATGTGCGGCTGTATTTTGAGGATATTCCGCAATCATATTTAGGGTTGGTTTGGATTCCAGCGCCTCTAAACCGTGTCCGGGCGAGCCATAATCAAAGGCGGTGACAGAAATATAATATAACTGAGAGGGGAGGAGGTCTTTTATGATATACTCATATTCAAAATATTTTAATAGTGTATCATCGACTAATTCGTCGGGACAGCAAATTTTGGCCGAGTCAATATTCAAAGTTGTTGGGAAAGGCTGGTCCGGAAAGCGTTTATGAATTTTGTTAATATTGCGGAGATCGGATTCATTCCAATCCTGTCGGGTAAAATAAAAAATGGATTCAACTGAATTGGGATAGGTTTTATAAAGCGGATTGTCAAGATCGTAACGCAAAGGATCAATATTCTCGCCGAAAAGTATTTTTAGGGAATCAAGAGAAAATGGGGTATCCGGCATCACCCATCTGTTATACTGCTTATGCCAAATCCAACGATTATAATCCTCCCTATCATGAGAGGCTATAAGAGAGAAATCTTGCGGATTAGGACTTAAAGATTGATATAATCTAAATCCCTCAAAATCGAATCTGTTGCTGAAGATATCTCTGGTCATTTCACTTTTTAAGCCGTCCCATCTGACAACAAGTTCTCCTCCATTAAATTCATTCAGCCTTGGCATAATTTTAATATCCGGCGGAGGCGGAGGAGAGGCGCCTCTGAAATCGGGAACTCCATCCCCTTCATAGTAATTTGTATCGGCTTTGATGCAGATGAAGGATGATTCGGGTGGAGAAATCGTACTATCAATTGTCAATGTGGAATCAACACAGCAAATTCTGAATTTGCCGCTAAAACCATCGCCGTCGGTATCAAAATTCGGATTATCATAAATCCATGAAGCCCATTTGGCATTTATCGCCAATTCCGAAAAATCGAGAGTGTTATAATATATTTCAGGGTTATTCGGGTTAAAAAGTCTTTCAAAATACTGGGGGCCTTGATGAATATTATCTCCGCAAACCCATGCAAAACTGAGCGGTAATATATCTCCGGGAGAAATCTCAAAAGGGCCGAATGAAAGCAGATACCGCGCATCAAAGCCATCCGCCATGTCGTTGGCGTTTGCCGGCTTGGGTAACCATCCGTCGGCGGTATGATCTTTTCCGGTGAAGAGCTGATCGTAATCAAATTCCTGATGTCTCATAACATAGTATTTGTTTTTATCTCCTACCGGGGTACCAAGCAATCCATCCATGTGGCGATACGGGTCATCATTTGTGCCTGTTCGCCTTGGGCCGAAGTCATTGGCGGCATTATAATTGGTGGCCCACCAATTGAAAGAATATGAAAGTGAATCGGAAGGGGTTCTGACCACCCTAATTCCGGCCGCGCCAAGAGCAGATTTTGCATTAAAGGCTCGGCTTTCCGGGTCTCCATCATTATCCATTATGTAGGCAATATTAATGGTATCCAAATAGTCACATTCAAGTCCGGCTGGAACGGTATGCAAGAAGCCGCAAAGGTCTTCGCCATAAGCATCATTGCCGGTTTTGGAAATATGATGTACATCGCCATCAACATAAACCCCCATATACGCATGCTTTAGCGTTTTTCTTCCAATATTCCTTATGGAATAGTCAAATAAAACAAAATCCTGCGCATAATCATAACTCCAGGCATAACTTCTTTGCGTCACTTCAATATTCAAAGGAACATGTGGACGCCCGTCTTTTTGGTCAACACTGACAAAATTGGAATTTGTTACGGTATCCGTATATAATGCGATAACATCCTGTTCAGATATGGCATCATTGGAATAAAAAGGATTGGAAGTCTGTATGGAGCGTCTTTGAATCTCTCCGCGCGGGATGGGGTCAGGCCAAAATTCTATGACATCGTAATAATCGTCAACTCCGATCGAAACCAACGTATCTCTTCCCACTATGGCGCCAATCCAAAAAGCTCCAACATATAGATAATTAATGCCGGAGCCCGCAGGGAAGTGGCATGATGGCGCTCCCATTCCGGTAACCGGATCGGTCACAGCGCCAAGATACCCGGTACCGAATTGGCCGATATTAGAAATGGTCATTGAAATATTGCCAATGTTTTGAACTGCAATCTCAACATTGGGGGCATTGCTTGATAAAATCCTTGAAGGAACAAAAGATGTTTTTAGTTTAGGGACAATCTTTGGATTATCAAAGGTTAATGCTGTCGAAGCCAGAAGACAAAAAAAAGCGCTGTATATATATATCATTTGGGCGTATATTTTAAACCGTGTCATCTTTAAACAAACTGCGCCTAATTTCCTATACCAAATCTCCATTGATGGAAAATATACGCATAGTACGCTTATGGGGCAAGTTCATAAATGAATTTGTTTTGCTCTTTTAGTGTGATTTTGGGCAAACTCGGCGGTCATATTGGAAAGGGAAGAATCTTCATAAAATTGAATTAATATCAAAAAAACGGCGGGTAAAAATGCCCGCCGTTTTCACTATTGAACAAATTCATCTGAATTACATGATTAATACCAGTTTGCCAATTTGACTTCCTTTGTCGGATTCAACCGACCAGTAATATATGCCGGAAACCGCCGCCTGCGTGTTTTTTGTAATTAAATCCCAAGAATCGTGTGCGCTTGTAGGTGCATCTTTAGGCATATCATGATTAATTTCTTTAACCAAGTCACCATCAATAGAGAAAATTCTAATAGTGCATTTATTCGGCAAATTCATAAAGTGAACTTTCCTGATTCTATCTTTCTCTTTATTCTGGTCTTCTGAACTGTGACCTTCGAATCCAATACTCTTATAATTGCCGTCAGTGCGATAAGGGTTTGGATATACGCTCACTTTTAATCCAAATGAATCAACCATATAGCTATTGTTTTGCGCATACTCGGCCACCATATTATCTCTGGGGGAGTTTTCCAGGTAAGAAATTCCGCCGCTGGGTGATCCAAAATCAAAAGCAGTTACAGCGACATAATAAAGAGGGGAGGGCAAGAGATGCTTAATAGTATATTCATATTCAAAGTATTTGAGCAATGTATCGCCGGGAATTAAATCCTCCGGATAATACTTCAGGGCAGTATCAATGATCAGAGTTCTAGGATATTCCGCCGTAGGATATACCTTATGTATTCCGTCATTGCTGAAATCTACATTCCAGCCCTGGCGAGTAAAATAGAAAATGGAATCCTTCCAGTGAAAAGGGTAATCTATATCATAGTCAAGGGGATTGAAATCTGATCCACCTTCATTTTCATAGAGTTTCTTAAGGGAATCAATCGAAAATGGTATATCCTTCACTGAGTAGATATTTCGACTACGGTAATAGATAAACTTTATATAATCATGTTTATCATAAGAGTCTATTTTAATAAAATCCGTTGTCCGATCAGATTGACTCATAAAAACGTTATATCCCTCGAAATCAAATAATCCGCTAAAAGGATCTTTGGTAGTCTCGGATGGTTTGCCATTAAATCTTAACTTAAGTTCACCCTCGTTATATTCGTTGACACTAGGGAATACACGCAATATAGGAGGCGGGGGGGGAGAAGCGCCTCTAAAATCGGGAGAACCATCACCTTCATAAAACAAAGTATCGACGTCCAAATAAACAACAATTGTAGTGTCTTTGGGAGGATCGCCAATTAATGTGTCAACCAAAGCCGAGTCGCGGATACACAACCTATATTTGCCGGCATATCCGTCTCCATCCGTATCTACGCCCGGATTATCATATATCCAGGCCGCCCAAGCGGCATTTTTACCCAATGAATCAAAAGTAAGCTGATTATAGTAATCCTCAGGGAAGCCTGGATTAAATATATCTTCCAATGCTTTGCAATTAGTGTGAAAAGCCATTCCTGCCACATAAGCAAAACTGATAGGGAGAACTTCACCCGGATCGATATTAAATGGTCCGAATGAGAGAAGATATCTTGTGTCAAAACCATCTGCAAAAGTATTCGCCAGACTTGACTTGGGAAGCCATCCATCGGCGGTATTATCCTTGGCCGAGAAAAGCTGGTCGTAATCAAATTCTTCATGGGACATTATATAGTATTTATTTTTATCACCCATGGGCGTCCCAAGAAAGTTTCCTCCGAAAGAGCGGAAAGGATCTTCGATGGTTCCGGCTTTTCTTGGACCAAAGTCCTGACTGGCGTCGCCATTGGAAATCCACCAGTTAAAAGAATATTTTAAAGAATCCGAGGGGGTACGAACGATACGGGTTCCTGTGACAGATGTCGGTGATCCATTGTCGCTATATGGACAAGGGTCTTCCTCTTTGTCTTTCCCGTCGTTGTCGGCGATCCATGCTATTCGGACGGTATCTATGAAATTGCACGTGGGATCAAATACCGGGGAGGGCATATCAAATTTAAAGCCGCAAATGTCATCGGCGGATCCCTCGCTATAGCCTTTTGTTGCAACATCGGCATCAACATAAATTCCCATATAGACTTTTTCCAATGTTTTCTTTGTATTTATATTTTGTATGGAATAGTCAAAAAGGACAAAATCCCAAGCATAAGAATAGCTCCATGAATAGCTCCTTTGTGTTACTTCAATTCCAATGGGAATATGCGGACGACCATCTATAGGATCATTATTGACATAACTTGGATTAGTCACAGTATCGGTATACATACATATATAGTCTTGTTCAGAAACCGCCTTGTCGTCAGTTAAATCTCTCATGGTGTGATATTCAAAATCACCTTTTGGGGATGGATCCGGAGCCATTTCTTGTGTTCCTAACCAGCCGTCAGCGCCTACGGATACCAGAGTATCTCTGCCGACCACAGCGCCAATCCAGAAGGCACCGGCATAAAGATAATCCAATCTGCCTGGATATGGATATTCACAAGATGGAATCGCCTTTCCCGTAAATACATCATTACCAGAGCCTCTAACGAAGCCGTCGCCGGCGCCAAAAACACCATAGTTTGTTACAGCCAGACCGATTCTCCCAACAGTATGAGCGGCTTCGGCCATCGCGGGAAAATCACTCGTTAGTTTATAGGGGCGCAATTTAATCTCATTTGGGTCAAAGCTCCCACGACCAAGCGACTGTCCCACAAACAAAATGGTAAGCAGAAACACAACGGTGAAGGCAAGAAAACCAAATCTCAAGAATCTCATATATCCCTCATTATAGGTATAGTAATTTCTTTCATATATAGACGAATGAATTTACCAAATACAAAAATAAATTGCAATACCCAAAATAGTATTTTTTGCAATTTTGATATCCTAAATGGGCCCAAAATCCTTGAAATAACCAAAATTGGGGGGGGAATAAAAAAAACCGGCTGAAAAGACATCCAGCCGGTTTAATTTCGGGGATTTTGCCAAATTACTCTGGCATATCAAAAAATCCTTCGGGGATTTCAGGATTAATCAGACATTCTGTTATGGCAACATCGGCCAATTTTTGCCCATCAGATTCGACTTTTTTGGCAAAGGCAATTTTTAGACCATCAATATCCCTGTAATCCGAGAATATTTCGGTAATATTGGCTGGACCAGCTCCGGTTTCCCCAAAATAAAGAACGCCAACAGGAAGATTTGTTTGAACATCAAGCGCCAGTTTAAAAGAGGTTTGATCGTCCTTGGAGACAACGGCGATAATATTGGCCGGTTTGCCATCTAATTGCTCAATTCCGAGCAGGCCAACTTCGTAACTGGGATTATCCGCGGTCCTTAATATAAGGATAATATTTCTGAAAAATTCCTTCTGAGATTCCTTGAGTTGAGCATCAGGAATAGGCCCTACATTTTGTCCCTGCTTCATCCAGCCACTGTTGCCATTGATGACAGTTATCATTTCTCCCATAGGAGTAACTAAAATGTCTTTGCTCTTGTCAGGGAAAACCGTCGTTGCGGTGATATCAAGTGTAAATTCTCCTCCGGGAGTAACCAGATTCATTTTCCCTTTGTTTTGCAGGGAATTTACCTTGCTGAGCTTCTCCACCCCGCCAACAGCCTTGGCGGCCAATTTTAGCAATTCCATTCCTTTGGCGGCGGCATCTGGGGATGCGCCCATTTCCGGTTTGGCCTCACCAGTGGGAATAGTGGCATCGATAGTATCCACCGCACCAAGGGTGGCTAATGGTTTGGCAAAATCATCGCCTTTTCCAACTACAACAATTTGGAGCGCTTCAGGATGAAGCCTCTTTTTAGCCACATCCATAACGTCCTGCGGCGTAACTTTTTCGATATTTTCCTTCACCGTAAATAGAAAATCATTGGGAAATCCGAAATAATCGTATTCCATCATGCGGGTGATAATATCACCCTTATCCTCAAAATTGAATACAAAGGAATTCAAATACCCATCTTTTCCTATTCTCATTTCTTCAATGGATGGAGGAATTATCTGCATTTTCTTAATTTCTCCAATAATTCCCTCAACAGCGACTACGGTTGATTCAGACTTGGTGAAGCAATAATTGTAATAAAAACCCGGGTATGCGATATTTGAAGTGTAATTTCCACCAACACCATAAGCCAGCCCCCGTTTACTGCGAACTTCATTAAATAGGCGACTGCCAAATGAACCGCCAAGTATATTGTTCATCACCACCATAGCAAAATAATCGGGATCGCCGGTGTAACCTCCAATATGGCCAAGAAGGATTTTGGATTGATTTATGTTGTCCTTTTGTACATAATGAACACCCGGTTTGAACTCATAACTGACGTCGGGAAGTTTTGCCACTTTGCCAGACCCCTTGGGCCAATCCCCAAAGAGATTTTTGGCCTTGGCAATCATCTCATCTTTTTTGAAATCGCCCCAGAAGGCAATCATTACATTTTCGGGGGTGATATATTTCTTATGGAAATCAATTAAATCATCTCTTGTGATATTATCAACGGTGGCATATTCAGTATGACGGGCGTAGGGGGAATTGGAACCATAGACGATCTTCCGGAATTCCCTTATGCATATATCTATGGCCTCGTCATTTCTGCGGGAAATTGAGGAACGTTGGGTTGTTTTCTCAAGGTCGATTTTATCCGGGTCAAAAATTGGTCTTCTCAAAATGTCCGCCATTAGTTCAAGGCCGGTATCAACATACTCAGATAAGACATTCATTCGAGTAGTGCCGCTGGTATTGCCAATGCTTACTTCAATCGTAGCGCCAACTGCCTCTAAAGCGGCGTCGATGTCATCGCCCTTCATTTTTTCCGTGCCGCCTGTCCGCATCACTTTTCCTGTAATGGCGGCCAATCCGATTTTATCCGAAGGCGAAAGATATTCACCCGCCCCAAATCGGGCCACGGCATTAATAATGGGAAGTTCATGATCTTCCAAAAGATAGAGTGTGATTCCATTGTCCAGAACAATTTTTTCAATTTGCGGCATTTCCTGCTTATTTAAAGGGGGGAATTTTAATTTATCGATTGACTTTTCGGCAGAAACCGCCATCAGCGGCAGTATAAAAATACTCAAAATTATTGTGATTGTTAGTTTATTGTATTTCATAGTTATTGCCCTCCCTGCTTAGTTTTCCAAAGGCTCAAGTAGGGCGACTGTCCTACCATTAAGATTTAAATATTGATTGGCCACACGTTTGATATCTTCAACTGTCACACCGTCAATTCGTTCATATTCATGAAAAACCCGACGCCAATCACCGGCGACAATAGAAGCGGCCGCTAACTGGAATGCTAATCCTTCATTAGATGACAATCCATTAATCATGCCGGCTTTGACGCGTGCCTTAATCCTATCTAAATCTTCTTGAGATATTAGTTCAGTTTTAACCTTCTCAATTTCCTTTTGAATTTCGGCTTCATTTTCGGCATTGGTATGATCCTTTGAAGGAACCGCAACTATGCCAAATAGAGACGGATATTTTCCTCCTGGAAAGCCCGCAAATGCCATGGCTTGCACGGCAATTTTCTTTTCCTTCACGAGATTCTTGTACAAGCGAGAAGTGCGTCCCTGACCAAGATATTCGGCGAGAGCATCCAGGGCCGGCTTGTCGGGGTGATTTTCATTTGGGATATGAAATGTGCAGAAATAAAGCGGCTGTGCCTTCTCTTTGAGAGTAATTCTTCTCTCAGACTTCTGGGGCGGTTCTACTGTCATTACAGATTTTGGTTTAGGAGCGGCTGGGATTCTGCCAAAATATTTTTTTGCCAACGAATAGACATTTTCGGGATCAACATCGCCGACAATGACAATAACCAAATTACTTGGGACATAATATTTCTTAAAGAAGGAAAGAGCTGTTTCCCTATCGTAATTTTGAATGTCGGACATTGGCCCGATTAGTGAACTGCCATAAGGATGCGCTATAAATGCGCTTGTTATCAATTCCTCCTGAAGTTTTCCTTGGGGCGAGGATTCAAGTGACATTCTACGTTCTTCCGCAATTACATTCTTTTCCTTGTGGAATTCTCTGAGGACGGGATTGAGGAATCTATCGGATTCCATAGCCATCCACAATTCAATTCGATTGGCCGGATAATTGATATGATAAATGGTCCAATCATAACTTGTGCCTGCGTTCAGGCCGACCCCGCCTTCTCGCTCAATAATCTGTCCAAATTCATTAACCACAACATACTGCCCGGATGAATCCATGGCCGCCTGAAGCTGTTTCTCCAGCTCGGCGATTTTGGCGGTATCGGAATGAGGGCCTTTTTCCTTTTCCAATCTTATGAGGTCATAAACTCTGTCTTCTTCAGCCATCCA
>JAGVEJ010000139.1 GCA_020058225.1 Candidatus Zixiibacteriota bacterium
ATGTCTATTTCAAATTCACGAAGTCTTTCAGAAACCGCTGGAATTCCATGAATATCAAATTCGCCTTCAACTATAGCTAAATTACTGCCGGAACGTATATCATCTTTATCTGCCTTTTCTCCCAACAGCTGGGCAATTGCACCGACTATGACTGATTTGCCGGCTCCGGTTTCGCCAGTGAGGACGCTCAAACCGGAATCGAAAGTTAAGACAAGTTTGTCCACCAGAGCGAAATTCTCAATATGCAGTTTTCTCAACATAAGAAATTACTTATGGTCATGGGGTCTTTTGATTATGTCGGATATCTCTTCCATCAATTTTCTGGATAGCTCCGAATTGCCGGATTTTTCAGATTCCTTCAATTCTGCCTTAAGCTGTTCGATTATTCTCTCTCTTTTGAAATCAAGCAGTTTTCTGATATAATCCTTCACAGTGACAGGAATATTATACCCATGCCAATCCAATTTGACAAGCGATGAAATTTCGGAAATCATCTGTTTGTCTTCAAGGATATCAAGCAGAAGGCTTTCTGATAATGTCCCCTGTGTTTTATATATGGTTATAATAAGAGAATACATCTTCCTTTGTGTCTCACCCTGAAAGTCTTCCGGGACAATTTTTTCAACGACTGCATCAATATAATCGGGATGCCCAATAATCAATGACAATAATTCTCTTTCTATATCAATTATCTTTTTGGTCGGCGGCGAGATTCTGCTATCCGCATTTGCACTTTCTGTTGTTGTCAGCAGGTTATAGAAATTCTGGGCCTTTATTTGAAGCCTATCCGCGGCAGAGTCGATAAACATTTGCCTGCGGGTGTTATCGCCAATTTTTGCGGCAAGCTCAGCCAGCTCCTTAACCATTTTTTCTTTAGCAATAATTTCCCCGCCTCTTAAGTCAATATCCTTTGTTCGATATTCAATATAGGGCATGGCTTTTAATTTGATCTTTTCAATTCCTCCAGCCCCCTCCTTTATGGTAGTGGAATCCGGATCCAATCCCTCCGGTGGGATCATTACCATAACTTCCATACCGGCATCAAATAAAGCGTCAACTGACCTCACGGCCGCTTTCTGACCGGCGGAATCAGCGTCGAAAAATAAATACGCCTTGTCGCAAAATCGCGCCAACAGCCGAGCCTGCTGTGAGGTAAAAGCGGTGCCTGAAGAAGCCACCACATTTTTTATTCCCGCTTGATAAAGAGAAATGAAATCAAAATAACCCTCAACAATTATGACTTCATTTGATTCGCGAATAAATTGGCGGGAAAAATTGAGACCATAAAGAATATTACTTTTGGAATAAAGCGGCGTTTCGGGAGAATTGATATATTTTGAAAGCTCCCCCTTTTTTAAGGCTCGGCCGCCAAAGGCAATTGGCTTACTGCTGAGATTAAAGATTGGTATCATCAAGCGCTGGCGGAATCTGTCGAAGTATTTATCTCCCTTTTCCGATTTGCTGACTAATCCCGCTTTCTCTAAATCGGCAGGGAAGAGGTCTTTGCGGATGGCATGATTTAGAAGACCATCCCAGTCGTCGCCGGCTATCCCGAGTTGAAAAAAATGAATCGATTCATCGGTCAGCCATCTGGTTTCTTTCAAGTATGGCATCACGAGCGGCTGATATCTATCTGAATGCAAAAGACTGCGGAAATAATCAATCGCTATCTGATGGGCATAGTGCAATTTTTCATACTCTTCCTTGGCAGTTCCTGCTTCCCTTTTTTCCTGAATAATTATTCCAGCCTTTCTTGCCAGGAAGCGAACGGCCTCGGTATAGGTCATACTCTCATGTTCCATCAGAAATGTAAAAATGCTCCCACCTTTGCCGCAACCGAAACAATAGTACATTTGTTTATCCTGAGAGACGGTAAATGAAGGAGTCTTCTCGGTATGAAAGGGGCAGAGGGCCAAAAAATTGCGCCCGCGTTTTTTTAAACGAATATACTCGCCAATGATTTCGACAATATCATTGGCTTGCCGAACCTGTTCAATGGTATCCTGTGATATTAATCCGGGCATTATTTCAAGACCACAATAGTAACACCGGCGCCACCCTCGTTCCAATTCCCCAGTCGGAAGGAATCAACCGCCGAATGCTGTTTCAAAAATTCCGATAGCGCTTTCCGCAATGTTCCGGTTCCTTTTCCATGTACCACATAAATCTGATGCATCCCGGACACTATGGCCGAATCAATAAATCTATCCAGAGCCTCTTTGGCTTCCTCTACGGTCATTCCCCTGAGATGTATTTCCGGTCCGGGAGCCGTTAAATCGCGCAAATTGACGGTACTATTGATTACCGGTGTATTGGAATAATCAATTATCTTTTTCAATTCATTTACATTGACACTCGTTATAAGATTTCCAATACGAACTTTGGCTTTATCACCCAAAATTTCAACCAATTCCCCTTCCTTTTTGAGAGATTCAATTGTCACGAGGTCGCCGGGTTGAAGTTTCTCTGACCGGCGTTCTTGCGAAGTATGTTTCGATTTCAGATGTTCAAGCTTGTCTTTTCCAATCTTCAGGAATTTATGCGTCGCTTTTACTGTTTCCTTGGATGCTTGACTTTCCCTGATTTCCTTGACCAACCTTTCTGTTTCAATTCTTGCCTCCCTTAGAACCGACTCAAGCTCCTGCAGGCTTGACTTCTTGGCTTCTTCAATTTCCTGTTTCAGATTTTCAATTTGCTTGTGATAGTACTGTTCCAAATTAGAGGCATTTTTTAATCTATCCTCTAAAGTATTTTTATCCTTTCTTAAAGTTGCCAGTTCCTTTTCCAAAGATTCTATCAAATTGGTAAGAGAACGTTCACCCTTTCCCAATAGCTGAGTGGCAGTATCGGCGATATCCTGCGGCATCCCCAGTTGCCTCGCAATCTCAACCGCATACGATGCCCCGGGAATGCCGGTTAGAAGGCGATAGGTTGGCTGTAAAGAAGAGCGGTCAAATTCGAACGAAGCATTTTCCATTTCTGGGTAAAGCATAGGCAGAGTCTTCAATTGAGAATAGTGGGTTGTAGCAATTACTTTGGCGCCCAGTTTGATCATTTTGGCAAGAATCCCTTCGGCCAAGGCCGCCCCTTCTTTGGGGTCGGTGCCGGCGCCGATTTCATCAAGCAGAATGAGCACATCTTGGCCGGCATGACGAATGGCATGGATAATCTGCCTAACATGCGAAGAGAATGTCGATAATGACAACTCAATGGACTGCTCATCCCCAATATCCGCAAATATATCCCGAAATATGCCGATTTCGGATTTCTCACTTGCCGGAATATGCAAACCGGATTGGGCCATTAACACCAGAAGTCCGACTGTCTTCAAAAGAACGG
Organism: Candidatus Zixiibacteriota bacterium; assembly: GCA_020058225.1. Lineage (GTDB taxonomy): Bacteria > Zixibacteria > MSB-5A5 > GN15 > PGXB01 > JAGVEJ01. The sequence continues at coordinate 3,340 of JAGVEJ010000139.1, forward strand.
TTTTCCCCCCGGTATTCGGGCCGGTGACTATAATGGCCAGCCGTCCATTTCCAAGCGAAATATCATTGGGTACAATCCCTTTTTTGTCATTAGAAAAATATAACAATAATGGATGACGGGCAGTTAATAACTGCAGTTGACTTTCGCCTTTCATAATTGGTTTCTGCGCCTCAATCTTTATGGCAAATGTTGCCGCGGCATGTATGCCGTCAAGATGGCCGATAATACTGCAATTCATAAGCAATCTATCCGCCGCATCCCGAATCATTGATGTTATATGCCTTAAAATCCGGTCAATTTCCAGACGCTCGTCCTGAAGCCTTAAACCGAGCTTATTGTTTAATTCAATGGCATCATTTGGCTCAATAAACAGGGTCGCGCCGGATTGAGATCGGTCATGTATAATTCCCGAATCAGACTTGAATTGTCCTGATAAAACAGGGATTACATATCTCCCATCGCGCATTGTTATCGTATCATCCTGCCAACCCGGAATTTTATGCTTCTCCGATAAGATTTTCTCAAGGCGGTTTATTATTTTTCTTCTTGACTCATTTATATCCATTCGAATTTGTTTCAAATCCGATGATGCTGAATCAAGAATTTCACCATTGTGGTCGATAGCCTTGACAATTTCTTTCCTAATTTCCGGGAAGGGATGGATTTTTGAAAGATACTCCGAAATGAGAGGGAATCTTTCTCTTTCAGCTCTGGCGTATCCATTTAAATCCGCCGAAACCTCAATCAACTCCTTTATAAAAAGAAGCTCCATTGGTTCCAGAAATACTCCTTCCGCCCGAGATTGATTTATCAGGGGAGTGACATCCTCAAGCCGGTATAGGGGAAAGGCCTCGCCAAATTTAACAATATCCCTCATCTGGGATATTTCATCCAACTGAACATTGATTGCCTGAATATCAACAAGCGGCCTAATCTGGTTTACCATGGAACACCCATAAGGGGTTAAGCATAACCCCTCAATTATCCCGATTACCTTTTGGTACTCCAGAACCTCAAGGGTATGATTATTGAATCCTGACATAATTAAAAAAAATAAGAGCCGATGGGGCCGGCTCTTAATATACAATTAAACTGGAAAATTGGAAATATCTTTGTTAAAAGCTAAATTTTATTCTCATTGGGTCCAAAGAAACGGTCAATTTGCATAACCACTCGATGTACCTGCTCTCTATTTTTGTCAATGTCCTGACGTTTTATCTCGGACATCTTCTTGCCCGGTTTTTGAAATAGGGTATTCTCCACTTTTTTCATAAAACTCTTGTTGTTTGGATGCAGACCCGATGAGGATTCATAAATGGCAGGAAGGGTTTTGGCGCAGACCCCTCCCAAAAATGAAGCATCAAATTCGGTATAAAATTTATCAGGCATCGGGATTAGAAATACAAGAAAAACCAAGTAGCTGATAATTATCCAGCCGCGGATGGCTCCTACTATTGCGCCGCCCAGCTGATCCTTTTTGCCAAGCTTCTGCAGATTGGCTATTTTATAAAACAGCAATCCCAAAAGCTTAAAAATGGCATATATAATACCAAGCAGGACAACAAATGAAATAATTGCGGTCACCAATGGAGAACCGCCTATTTTTTCGTAGATGGTGGTTGCAATAAAATCAATATAATTGATTGAGACAATTACTGCCGCAGTTAGCACAACAAGAGCCACAAGTTCACGCACGAGACCTTTTTTGGAACCAATGATTATGGCCGCAACCAACAATACCAGAAGCACGACATCAATCCAATTCATTGGCAAACTCCTTTTCTAAAGTCCGCGGGGCGGACCTCATCCTTGACTATTTTGCGCCGCCGGATAATATCTCGGAAACAAGCTTGCTAACCAGTTTGCCATCGGCCTTACCCTTGATTTGGGGCATGAGCGCTTTCATTACCATTCCCGATTTAGCCGGAGAATCAGCTCCGGTTTCCTTGATCGCATCGATTATGACTTCCCTCAGCTTATCTTCGGAAAGTTGTTCAGGAAGATAACTTGAGATTATGACCAGTTCAGCTGTTTCCTTGTCAACTAAATCTTCTCTATTACCGGCCTTAAACTGCTCAATTGAATCTCTATGTTTCTTGGCGGCGGTACTAAAAACACCAATAATCTCATCATCGGTTAAGTCTGCCCCTTTTTCAATCTTCTTATACTTTATGTCAGACTTCAGGCCCCGAAGAACAGTGGCTTTAAGCTTATCGCCGCTCTTCAGGGCCCGAATTAAATCATCGTCTATCTGTTTAAGGAAAGACATCGCTCAATAATTATCCTGGCTGAATTTGCGATTTTTTCGACGAGCCGCATTCAGCTTTCTTTTACGCCGTTCGGATGGCTTTTCGAAATGCTGATGCTTCTTTATATCAGAAAGAATACCAGTCTTTTCGCAAAACTTATTGAAGCGGCGCAGGGCTTTCTCGAATGATTCGTCATCACGAACCCTAACACCGGTCATCTAAATCCCCCCTTTCCAAGGTGAAATCTGTTTATCTCTATCATA
>JAGVEJ010000089.1 GCA_020058225.1 Candidatus Zixiibacteriota bacterium
AGGGAAAAAATCCAAAACGACCCAGATGATTGCCAGCATTGTTGACTCGCTTCCTAATCACTATCGCACGATGTTGGTCGCGGCTCCGATTTATCACATGTTTGCGCCTCCGGAAGATGCCTCCCGGATTCTTGGTAATCTGAACAGGCTGAGCATAAATAATTCCGTTCGCTTGGCCAATTTGGGTAAGGTCTATCAGCAGATTGATTCTCTTAATCTGGCGGAAAAAAATTATCGTGAGGCCATAAAAACAGACAAAGCCAATCTCACCGCTATCCTTGGCCTTGTCTCATTGGCGCTTACAACCGGCGGCCCTCAGCAGGCCCTGCAATTTATTGAATCTCTGGATGAGAATATCCGGAACATGCCTGATATAATGAAAGAAAAAATAAATCTCCTCAAGGAATCCGGCGAATATGAGAAGGCTTTGGCCTTAGCCAAGGAATTTTTGGGGCGTGGCGTTCATGATATTGAAAGATATCGTCTGGCTTTGGATTTGACTTTGACCGGCGACAACTCGCAAGAAGCGGAAAATATAATCAAAACATGCTTAGATGATAACCCTGATAACGCCGATGCGTTTGTGCTTTGTGGAAGGTATCATTTTCTTACGGGCAAAATAGCCTTAGCTGACAAAGAAGCCGATGGCGCTCTGGCCATTAATTCAGAATATATAGATGGATATATGCTAAAAGCGGAAATAGATACTCTGCAGGGAAAACGCAAAGAAGCTGAAGCTATCTATGAAAAAGTGCTTCAAATTGATAAGGATTTTGGGCCTGCCCGAGGCGCCTTGGCATGGCTGATAGCCGATAGAATGGGCGATTATCAATTAGCGACCAATTATGCCATGGCCGCCTTGGCCGCAGAACCATTGAACCCGATGAACTATATCACCCTTGGGTATATTTATTATAGGCAGGCCAAGTTTACCCACGCCCGCGGTAATTTTGAAAAGGGTCTAAAGCATGCGCCGGAAAATCCGGTTGTGAATTATTATGTTGGTTTGGGATACTGGAAAGAGGGAAAACCGGATAAGGCGCGGGAATTTCTGCAAAAGGCTTTGGCTTTGGGGCTGTCAGGAAAATTGCGCACGGAAGCCGAAGCGACGATGAATAAATTGTAATAATAATGGTTCTCGAAAATATTTTCGTTCTATTTATATTTTATATCGGTTATCTGAAATTGCGCAAGTTACGGCGGATATGATTTTCGTGGAGTGACGGTTTTGACAAACCTTGAACAACTTTCCCGCTCAATTTACTATCAGCTAAGTGATTTGTTCGAAATTTCCGCCATTTATTATCACGATGGAAGATTGATACTCAGGGCACGCCCCCGCATCAATCAGGCAGAAGCTATCGCCATTATGAATAAAAGGCTAAAATCATTGGGTTTTAATGTCAATTTTAAGGATGATGCCGAGGGGCTTTTAATAGCTATCAAACAATCTGTCTCATTTAAAATCCCTATTGTTAATATCATTTTATTTTTGGCCACTTTGGCAACAATGTTTCTTGCACCGGCCTTGTTAAGCCTCGATTTTGATTATTTTCGCCGGCCCGGCGCCGTTGCGGAAAGGGCAGAGTTTGCCATCGCTCTTATGGCCATTCTGCTATTTCATGAGTTCGGACATTATCTCGCGGGGAGACGCCGTGGAGTCTTGATGTCATTGCCGTATTTCATTCCGGCGCCTAATATAGTTGGTACCTTCGGGGCCATAATAAAATCGCGTTCGCCGTTTACCAACCGAAGAGATTTAATCGAGGTGGGCGCGGCTGGTCCATTGGCGGGGTTTGTAATTTCGATTATTGCTCTTTCTATTGGGCTTTATAATTCGGAAATTGTGCCGGTTGGTGTCGACTCAGGGATGAGGCTGGGAGATTCCCTCCTAATAAAATTTCTTTCCAGAGTAATTGTTGGACCGATACCGGATGGATTTGATTTTCTTCTCTCGCCGGCCGCCTTTGCCGGTTGGGTGGGTCTGCTTGTCACCATGATAAATCTTCTTCCGATGGGACAACTTGATGGCGGGCATATTATCTATGGCTTACTTGGAAAAAGACAGCATAATATTGGAAAATTATTTGTGATAATAATGGCCGCGTTAGGATTCTGGTGGCCCGGTTGGTGGTTTTTTGGAGTGATGGTGTTTTTATTCGGACTTAATCATCCGCCGACATATAACGATTCCATGCCATTATCAAAGATTTCTCGGGCCATGGGTTTGGCGGCGGTAATTATTTTTATTGTCAGCTTTATTCCCGCGCCGTTTATACTGGATTGAGAACCATCCTCTTTTGGCCATTCTTGCCATTGCCATAGACAATAGCTCGACTGATGCTTCCGGCATTATAAGCAGAGATAAAAACATCCACAATATCAGGGTCAAACTGAGTTCCTTTGAATCTAATCAGCTCATTTAGAGCTTTTTCGACTCCTCCGCCGGGGCGGTACGGGCGATCAGACATGATAGCATCAAAAGTATCGACTACCGATAGAAGCCGACCCTCAATAGGAATATTTTCGCCGCGAAGACCATAAGGATATCCGGTGCCGTCATATTTTTCATGATGGGCAATGATATATGGCAGAGCCGGTTCCATAAATGGAATTCCGGATAGAATTTTGACGCCCAGCTCCGGATGCATCTTCATAACTTTCATCTCTTCCTCATCAAGTTGACCTGGCTTATTCAAAATGGCATCCGGAACGCCGATTTTGCCGATATCATGCAGGATGCATCCCGATTTAAGCTTAGCCATTTGACTGGCGCCCCATCCCATACGTCGAGCAATGGTTATGGCTATTCTAAAGACGCGGTCGGTATGGCCGGCAGTGCACACATCACGAGCCTCAATGGCATTGGCTAAAGCTTTAATGGTTAGCATATATGACTTCTTGAGGTTTCTTTCTTGGAAATTACTTTCCACGGCTGCCGCCGCCGATGCCGCCAAAAGCGAAATTAGCCTTAGCTGACCGGTCGATAGATGTGAGAAATGATCAATGCATACCAAATTTAGAATGCCTATTATTTCCCCTCGGGATATAAGAGGAAAGGCGATCATGGAACGCTTGAGCAAGCGACCGTTTGGCTGGATTTCATCATTCACAAGATATGGCTGTTTATCTTTTGGATTAATTCCATTTTCAAGATAGCTACCGCGAAGAAAGGCCGAAATCTCCTTATCGACTTCAATCTGCGATTGGTGCTGAAGATCAAATCCGCCGGATTTTTTATCCCGGAGTAAAATCGATGCTGACTGGGCCGGAACAACTCTGACAGCGGAATCTACAATGAGATTGATAAGAGGCTGAAGTTTTATACCTCGGGCAAGAGCATCATTGACTTTCATCAACTCGATTTGCGCCCTCAATTCGACATTTTCCCGCTTGATTCGCTGATGCTCAAGGCCGCGTCGAATGGTTGCTTTTAAGTCCTCCAGTTTAAATGGTTTGAGGAGATAATCATATCCGCCCTTTCTTAGGACAGAAATGGCAGTGCGAACTGTAGGATAGCCGGTCATGAGAATCACCACGGTATCCGGATGATTGATTAGGGTCATCTCCAGAATTTTTTCGCCAGAGTGGTTGCCCATAACCAAATCTGTTAAAACCAAATCTATGCTATTATTTTCAATAAATTTTATAGCGTGTTCCGGCTCATTGAATTTGGTGATCTTGCAGTCCTTGAATTCATCGAGCGCCTCAGCTATGATGTTGCAAATATACTGCTCATCATCGACAACAACAATATTTATCATACACCCTCACCTATTTCCCAATGGCCGGTCATAAACTTGGCCGGAAAAATCATCTCACTCACTATATCGGTTTTGGTTATACATGAGGAAAGAGGGTAAAAGGCGATTGTATCAAAATTATTCTATATATGGGATGTTACCTATTGCGAAATACATAATATGAGTGCAAGTTTGTTTCAATATGATAATTTATTGATTCTTAGAGTATTTCATTGCGTTGGATACAATCTTAAATATGCAATCGATTTCCACTAAGGCGGGGTGGAGCGTGCGTTTATGGGCTTTTTCACCCTGCCTCCAGAGCTTTGTTATCTCTGGTAGGGGTAGAAGAGGGCGGAGAAATCCTGAAAGAAATGCGCAATAATACAGGGCCAGAGAGTCTTGGTTCGCAAAAATAAAAGGGCAAACATGGCGCCATAGATTGAGATAAGAATAAATCCTCCGACACCTTGGTAGGCATGCCCCGAGCCAAAAGATAAAGAGGCGATTATAATCGGCAGAATCCAGTTTTTGGTTTTGCCAATTATCTTTATTCTGGTTATCAGGTATCCACGGAAAGCCGCTTCTTCACAAATACCCGCCGTTAATGAAAGAAATACCCAGAGAATTTGCTCGGCGAATGTCTTGGGAAGAATTAATTCGATTTCGCCCGGGATTTCAAGGTTGATAGATTTCAAGAGTACGGCCAATAACGATAAAATCAGATTCGATCCCAACAAAAAGGCGATGGCCCAGAGGAAATCGATGATTCGTATCTTTTTGAAGCCAATATCGCCAAGACCGGTTTGCTCGCGAAAGGTGGTTAAAAAAATAAGGGCAAAAATTAACCACTGAATAACAATAGTCGGCAGATAAATAAAATAGATCGGAGATAGGGAAAGCAATTTCAGGGCCTCGGTGGGGTCGCCGACAAACAAGATGGAGCTTGCCGGCCAAAGAATAACGAGAAAAAAAAGGGTAAAATATGACAGATGGCTCCTGCGAAAGGACATCGGCGGCGGCTCTGCGGATTGAATAATTGTTGATGGTTGGGAATCAATTTCCGGTGGCGGGGGCATTTCTTCCCCATCATGTTTATCGGGAATTTCGGACATATCGGTCATAAAGAATTACAGAAGGGGTTTGATTTTATCCAATAAATCGGCAGTCATGTTTTCCCAAATATGTTCTGAGGCAATTTCCCTGCCTATTTGTTTCATGACATTCTTATCGGCTTCGAGTTGAATTTGAATTGCAGAAATCCAACTGACGGCATTATTGGATTTTTTTCTCAGGATAGTTGATGCCGGGCATAGTGGGCGGTTTACAGCCACAACAGTCATGCCATACTTCTTTGAGGACTGAGCCATGGCATAAAGCATCGGTCGTCGCATAAAGAGGGGTAAATCAACCGATAGGAAAATCAGCAGTATTCTGGGGAATGTTTTTTCTTTATAGGCCATCATAAACCAATATCACTTTTGTTGGATTAATTTAGTGCAATATTTGATTATTGGAAAGGAAATATACTTCCCAATGTTTTTTGGATGTTGGTATGTGATTCATGTGATATAGTCAGATGATTCTCGCTCATATTTCTGCGATTCCTAAGTTGTAGACAAAATTGCCATTCCCCTTTTCTTTCGGGTAAAAAAGGAGAGCCTTATGCCCGAAAGCAAATTTTTGAAAAAGAAACGCCGGTTTGATTCAAATAACGAACATCGGATAGAGCCCCTCTTTTATCAGGACAATTCGGACATCCCATATAATCCACGAGTTGAAAGGGCGGTTAGAGATGCTCTTGAAAGATTATCTGGCACAGAACGCGAATTTGTCGAAAGATTTTATTTACAAGGTCAATCTTATCCCGAAATTGCTGAATCTTTGAATAAAGGGATAGGCAAGGTTGAGGGGTTGCATGAAATCGCAATTAAAAAATTAAGAAAATATTTGGCGGAGTTTGTTAAGGAAGAATATGATATTGAAATCAAACCAGCCCCAAAATGTATTCTGTGTGCTTCCCCATCATGCAATGAAATCAACCGTTTGATCAGCTCCAAAAGAGACGGAGACACATGGCAAAAGACAATCAGGATATTAAAGAATAAATATCAAATCATAATAAAATCGCCACAGAGTCTAATAGGGCATAAAAAATATCATTTGGAGGATTATAAAGATGAAAAATAAAACCATTACCAAAACGCGAGGCGAGCATTGCTTGAATATTTATATTTCTTTTGAATTAAAGGAAAGATTAAGGCTGATATCGGAAAAGTATGATAGAACCACCGCAGATATGGTAAGAGGGATTCTGAAAATTGGAATTCCAATAATGGAAGGAATATCCGAAGCAGAAGAATCCATGATAAAAGAATATATAGAATTGTTTCGCAAGTTTCGGAAAATGAAAGACCTGAAGGAGATATAAGCATTTACAATTTATGACTGTTTTTTCTCCTTGAAAATGATATATAATATTTGTATAATTCATCCTAACAGGATAAGATATGTTTGAAAAGCAAAGGACCATAAAGCGAGCTATTTCATTAGAGGGCATTGGATTACATACCGGTAATGCCAGCCGGATAACTTTCAAGCCGGCATCCCCCGATTGCGGCGTCAAATTTATCCGCACCGATATCTCCGGTCAACCTTCAGTTAAGGCCGATATCGAGCATGTGGTTGATATCTCCCGGGGGACGACTCTGGCCAATGGCGAAGCCCTAGTTTATACCGTGGAGCACGTTTTGGCGGCAATATCGGGACTCCAAATAGACAATTTGGATATCGAGTTGGACTCCAACGAACCTCCGGTTTGCGATGGCTCAGCTTTGCCTTTCGTGGATAAATTACTTGAGGCCGGCATTGAAACCCAGGATGCCGATCGGCAGTATCTGGTAATTGATACTCCCATTTCGTATTCTGAGCCGGATCGTTCGGTTGATATGGTGGTAACGCCGTCAGATACATTCCGAATTACCTTTTTGATAGATTATAAAAGCCCCGCTCTGGGAACTCAATATACAACGCTTATAGACTTGGATACGGAATTTGTCAAAGATTATGCGCCAGCACGAACATTTTGTTTCCTTTCTGAAGTTGAGATGCTTAAGAATCATGGATTAATCAAGGGCGGCGGCCTGCAAAATGCAGTAGTCATTTATGATTCCGATCTCGGGCAGGTTGAAGTTGATCGAATTCGAAACGCCCTAAATCTCAAAGACGAGGCCTTTGTTGGCAAGACGGGGATAATAAATGATATCCCGCTTCGCTTCTATAACGAACCGGTGCGACACAAGGCCCTGGATTTGATAGGTGATTTGTTTCTAATAGGCGTTCCGATAAAAGGACATATTTTGGCCGCACGTTCCGGCCATAAGGCAAATGTGGCGCTGGTGAAAATGATTCGCTCCCTCTACGAAAAGAAAAAAATAGCCGGCAAATATAAAAAAAATAGTGGCGGGCCTTTTTTGGATATTGAGGGTATCATGAAAATTATGCCGCATCGATATCCATTTCTTCTCATCGATAGAGTGATTGATTTAGAACCGGAAAAACGGGTGGTAGCAATAAAGAATGTAACCTTTAATGAACCATTTTTCCAAGGGCATTTCCCCGGAAAGCCGATTATGCCCGGCGTGCTTATAATGGAAGCTATGGCTCAGGCGGGGGGAATTCTTCTTCTTAAAGCAATCCCTGAGCCGGAGAAGAAGCTGGTCTATTTCATGTCGATGGATAAGGTAAAATTCCGCAAACTGGTTGTTCCGGGAGATACTCTTCGCTTTGAACTGGAGATGCTGGTTTTCCGGCGCAATACCTGCAAGATGAAGGGAATGGGATATGTGGGAGAGAACCTTGTGGCCGAGGCCGAGTTAATGGCAATGATAGTTGATAGATGAATCAGATACATTACACCGCCATTGTTGACAGTCATGCCGAACTTGGCGACGATATTAAAATCGGTCCCAATACAATTGTTGAGGCCGAAGCCATCATTGGCGATAATGTCACCATCGGCGCCAACTGCCTGATTGCATCTTACGCTGAATTAAGAAATAATGTGACCATTTTCCATGGAGTGGTATTGGGAACGGTACCGCAGGACCTAAAGTTCTCGGGGGAAAAAACCAGACTTGTAATCGGCGAAGGAACCACCATCCGCGAATATGCCATGCTCAACCGCGGGACTGCGCAACATGGCGAGTCAACAGTTGGTAAAAATTGCTTCTTAATGGCTTATTCCCATGTGGCCCATGACTGTATCATTGGGGATAATGTTATTTTGGCCAACTCCGTAAATTTGGCCGGCCATGTTGAAGTGGGCGATTATGCCATTATTGGCGGATTGGTGCCGGTGCATCAATTCGTGAAAATCGGCGTTCATTGCATGATTGGCGGCGGATTTAGAGTCCAACAGGATGTATGTCCTTATTCTCTGGTGGCCGGATATCCATTGAAAGTTGTTGGGCTAAATAGTATTGGACTGAGTCGTCGCGGTTTCACAAAAGAAACAATCACCCTATTGGATAAAGCATTTAAATATCTATTTTTTTCAAAACTTAACACTTCTCAGGCGCTTGAAAAAATCAGTTCCGAACTGGATATGATTGATGAAATGAAAATTATTCTCAATTTCATCAAGAGTTCTACCCGTGGAATGATTAAATAAGTTGCATAGCGCTAATAGAATCTATCATGTAATGGGAATTAATAGGGCTGAGATTCTTTATGGATAAAATAAAAACAGCCGTCATTGGGGTCGGAGCTCTGGGAAAACATCATGCGCGATGGTATAAGAATATCAAGGAATCGGAGCTCATTGGCGTCTATGATATTGATAAAACAAAATGCCTACAAGTGGCCACCGATTTGGACGTAATTCCGTTCGCCGATTTATCTGACGTCTTTAATAAAGTAGATGCCGTCTCTATCGCCGTTCCGACAGTGAATCATTTTGAGATAACCTCGGAATTTATCCGAAACAAAATCCACTGTTTGGTTGAGAAGCCTATTGCGGCGTCGTTCGATGAAGCTTCTGCTCTCACGCAGATGTCCAAAGAATATAACACTACGGTTGCCGTTGGGCATATCGAAAGATTTAATCCGGCCATCAAAGCCTTGCGGGAATATAATATCAAGCCGCGGTTCATCGAGGCGCATCGATTGGCAATGTTCGATCCTCGCGGTACCGATGTAGCCGTCATTCTTGATTTAATGATACATGATATTGAACTATCGCTTCATCTGACAAAATCAAAAGTGAAAAATATTGAAGCATCAGCGGTGGCGGTAATCTCTGATATGGCTGATATCGCCAATGCCCGACTCACTTTTGAAAATGGGGCGGTGGCCAACTTGACCGCCAGCCGGATTTCTCTTCGCCCAATGCGTAAGTTGCGCATTTTCCAAAAATCAGGATATTTCTCGCTCGATCTGGCGGAAAGGCAGGCGGATATATATCGCCTTGCCGATGGTAATTCGTCAGATATTGGAATGAGGATACCGCTTGGGAAATCAGGGCGGGATATTGTCTATAATAAAGCCGGCAATAAAGACGATGACATGCTCTGTCTGGAATTAACAGATTTTCTTCAGGCAATAATTGAGAATCGGCCGCCTCAGGTTACAGTAGAGTCGGCGGCTGAGGCCCTAAGGGTCGCCATTGAAATAGAAAAAATTGGCATAAACGCCGCCGGTTTCTGATCTAATACTATTTCAAAAAGATAACTGATTTTCTTTATTCCCTTAACATATCTAAATGATTAATTTCAAGGCATGACTGCAATTTTTATTTCCGCCGGAGATCCCTCGGGGGATATTGCCGGTTCGCTATTAATAAAGCAATTAAGATTGAATTCCTCGGAATTGCAAATTTCTGGTCTTGGCGGCAGAAGGATGAAAGAGCTTGGGCAAGAACAATTGGCTTCGGGAGATCAACTTGCTGTGCTGGGATTTTGGGAGGTGGCAAAGAAATATTATTTCTTTAAGCGATTAATGGATAATGCTATATCCTTAATCGAAAGAGAACAGCCAAAGGCGATTGTTTTTATTGACTACCCGGGATTTAACCTGCGTTTGGCTAAGAGGGTAAGATCGTTTGGCATACCCATTATATATTATATCTCTCCACAAATTTGGGCTTGGGGTGGGGGAAGAATTAAAGAGATTGCCCAAAATATAGATTTGATGTTATTGATTCTTCCTTTTGAAGCAGAAATTTACGAAAGAGCGGGGATCAGAAATCAATTTGTTGGACATTATCTTCTTGATGATATTGACGCACATCTGGTAAAATCCCCCTACAATATCAATTCCAACCTAATTTCTCTTCTCCCGGGATCACGGCCGCAGGAGGTGGAAAGAATGTTGCCGGTGATGCTGAAGACTACCGAATTGCTTGCGGTACAGGGGAAATGGCGGTTTGTTGTGGCGGCAATGGAAGGAAATATTGATTATGACAGGTATATGAAAAAATTCAAGAGTTCAGTGGATATTGTTGTGGAAAAAACACGCGAGTTGATTGCGCAAAGCAAACTGGTTATAACCTCATCGGGAACGGCAACCCTTGAGACAGGAATCATAGGCCGGCCGATGATTGTCATTTACAAAACCGGATGGATTACTTATGCCATTGCCAAAAATCTGGTTAAGCTTGATAAGATAGCCTTGATAAATATTGCCGGCGGGAAAAAAATTGTTCCGGAGTTGATTCAATCCTCTGCGAATCCAAAAAACATCGCCAAAGAGGCATTACAGTTTCTTGAGAATGCGGAATTATCCCGAAAGACCACGCTGGAGCTAAATAGTGTGACAGACAGACTTGGAACATGCGGGGCAAGCAAACTGGCCGCCGATGCCATTTGGGAGTTTATAAAGTGCTGATCATATATAAAATATTTACCTTAATTGTCTATTATTGCACCCTGCCTTATACATTTTGGGCGCATATATTCGGTTCGAGAAAATGGAAGGATAGACTTGGATATATTAGAGATATTTCGAACAATAAGGATAAAAAGCCGATTTGGATACATGCCTCGTCAATGGGGGAGGTTAAGGTTCTGTCAATTCTCGCAAACCACTTAAAAAAACAAGATAAGCGAATGATATTTTATATCACGGTCATGACCGAAACCGGTTATCAAAGGGCTTCCAGTTTTGCTAAAGGAAAAATGCCGGTGAGTTTTATGCCGCTGGATTATGCGGCTCCCTTGAGAAGATTCTTGGAAAGGGTCAAACCATCTGCGGCAATTTTTATTGAGACGGAAATCTGGCCCAATGCGGCTCTGGAACTGGCAAGGAGAGAAATTCCTCTATTTTTGGCCAACGGAAGATTGTCGGATAAGGCCGGAAAGAGATATCGCCTATTCAAATCGGGATTGAAGAAGGTTTTCGCCTGTTACAAGCAATTGTTCGTCCAGAGTGAGCAGGATAGAGCCAGATATTTGGCAATAGGGGCAAAGGAGGATCAAATTCAGGTTATGGGTAGTCTTAAATTTGACGCCCCCATGGAGCCGATTCTGCCGGCCAGAAAAAAACAGCTTCGGGAATTATTGCCATTTGCGGACGGTGACAGAATATTCATTGCCGGTTCAACCAGAGAAAAAGAGAACGAGATAATTCTAAATATATTTAAAAAAATTAACTCCGATTTTGCAAATCTTCGGTTGATTTTGGCGCCGCGTCATCTCGATAAAATAGATGAAATATGCTCAAAGGCAGATGCATTTGGACTACCATATATCAAGTTTTCGCAGTTACCTTCCCTCAATAAAAAACCGGTTGTCATTGTAGATAAAATGGGGATATTAAATGACCTGTATCATATATCTGATATCGCCTTTGTGGGCGGGACATTGGTTGAAATTGGCGGCCATAATATTTTGGAGCCGGTGTGGGCGGGAATACCGGCGTTTTTTGGGAAATCGACCTTTAATGTGACGGACAGTGCGGAATATGTTATGGAAAACAATTACGGCGGGGTTGTTAAAGATGAAGATGATTTGATTTTTACCCTTCGTGAATTTCTTTTTGGGAAAAAGCATTTTCGGAAAAAGGGCATAAATTCAGATGAGCCATCCCGCGCAAGTCATACCGCTAAATTAATATTGGAGCATTTGCGGAATAATGGAAAAGATATGGTTGAAGATAATCGATAGCCGGTCAAATCCGCTATACTGGCCATTATTATTTTTGCTCTGGGTAATCTCCCAATTCTATCGGGCAGGACTATTCATTTCTAATTTGGTAACAAGGGTAAAAATAAGGACTACAGCCCCGCTTGTTTCTATCGGCAATTTGACTGTCGGGGGAAGCGGTAAAACGCCGTTGGTTATGGAAATCGCCCGATATATGCTTGGCAAGAAGCTCAAAGTTGCCGTTGTATCCTCCGGCTATGGAAGGAGCAATACCGCCGATATTGATTTCATCGCTGGCCAGATAAATGGGATACAAATTGGAGTGGATGATGTTGGCGATGAAGTGAAGATGATGGCCGAGTCATTGCCGGGCGTGATTTTTGGAATTTCCCGCATAAAAGCCGCCGCCGCCGGAAGAATCGACCGTAATTATAATCCGGATATTATAATTGTTGATGATGCCTTTCAGCATAGGAAGTTGTATCGTGATTTAAATCTTCTGGTAATTGACTCATCTTTTGATACTAAGCGTGAGCGTTTATTTCCCTTTGGACGGTTGAGAGAACCATTGGGCGCTATCAAGCGGGCCAATACCTTGATAATAACCAAAGCCAACTGGGGAAGTGCGGTTGAGATACTCGCATCATTCTTGAAACAGCATTTCAATAAAGAATCGATATTGAAAGTATATTACCTCAATGATGAAATAATATCTTTGGATAAGCGGTTATCCATTGAAAATATTCAGGATTGCCGAATATATTTTTTTGCGGGAATCGGCAATTTTGGCGCCATGGGAACGCATATTAAAAAGATATTCCCCAACCTCGCAGGATTACGGTCTTTCCCCGATCATTGCCGTTATACGCATTCGGATATTAAGCGTATAAAGGGTGATGTAGAAAAATATCAGGTTGAATATCTATTGACTACTCTTAAAGATTTTGTCAAGGTCAGGAATTTTGATTTTGGCGTTCCGATATATTATCTTGGCCTGCAATTGGATTTTGGCCTTGAAGGCGATAAACTGTTTTCGAAACTTGATGGATTGCTAAAGAAATAATTATGGAAAGAAACTATGACTTTCTGGTTGTCGGTTCAGGCATCGCCGGTTTATTTTTTGCCCAGAAGGTTGCCAATTTAATGCCTGAAGCTCAAGTAGCGGTTATTACCAAAAAGAGTGAGACCGATTCCAATACCAACTATGCACAGGGTGGGATAGCAACCGTCATATCACCCATAGACAGTTTTAATTCGCATATTAAAGATACGTTGGTAGCAGGCGCCGGGTTATGTCATAAGCAGATTGTAGAAAAGATAGTCCGTTCCGGACCGGGGGTCATAAATAAATTGGTAGAAATCGGGGTGCGGTTTACCGAAGAAAAGGGGAAATATGATCTCGGGCGCGAAGGAGGACATTCGACCAATCGGGTGGTGCATGCCGCCGACCTCACCGGACGCGAAATCGAACGGGCGCTTTTGACCTCATGCCGGAGAAAGAAAAATATCGATATATATCGGGATACCATAGGCCTTGATTTGATAACATACCGGTTCCGCGGCAAGAAGCGATGCGGCGGGGTCTATACATTTTCTCAGAATAGAAGGGAATTCAACAGCTTTTTTGCACCGGTAATTATGCTGGCCACCGGCGGAACAGGCCAGGTCTATTATAATACAACCAATCCTTCGATTGCCACCGGCGATGGTATCGCTATGGCTTATCGGGCCGGGGCGCGAGTTGGGAATGTTGAATTTATACAATTTCATCCAACCACGCTCTATAGTCCCAGTCGCAAGCCATTTCTTATTTCTGAAGCGGTTCGCGGCGAGGGAGGTATTCTAATAAATTCCACCGGTAAGAGGTTTATGAGAAAATATCATCCTCTTAAGGAACTTGCCCCGCGCGATATTGTCGCTCGTGCCATCGATAATGAGCTGAAAGAATATGGCGATGATTGCGTTTATCTTGATATCAGTCACCTTCCAAAAGCTTTTGTCAAGCGGAGATTCCCCAATATCTATAAAGAATGCTACCGCCGAGGATTGAATATCACCAGCGACCCGATTCCGGTAGTGCCATCGGCGCACTATATGTGCGGAGGAGTCGTCGCCAACCTTAGCGGTAAAACGGATATTGAAGGTCTGTTTGTTTGCGGCGAGACTGCCTTTACGGGGATGCATGGCGCCAATCGCTTGGCATCAAATTCACTTCTCGAGGCGGTGGTTATGGCGGATATGGCCGCTGACGCCGCAGTAGATTTTCGAAAAAGTCAGAAATTTCCGGAATTCCCTTCTGCGGAAAAATGGCTCCACTCATCAATTATCAGAAAGAAAGAAAAGATAGTTATATCCTATGACAGGTTATTCTTGCGGAAATTAATGTCGGATTTTGTCGGGATAGTCCGCTCGCAGGACCGTCTTAAAATGGCGCATGAGCGAGTTAAGATGATTCTTAAATCGATTGAGTCATATTATTTAAGTCAACCGGCGTCTCATGCCATAGTGGAACTGCGAAATATGGCGTTGGTAGCCGAATTGATTATCCGGTCGGCGTCGCGCCGAAAGGAATCACGCGGCTTGCACTATGTCATTGATTATCCAAAAACCGACGATATTCACTGGAAACGAGATACAATTATAAGACCTCCTTCATACGGACAGGCAGAAAAGCGATAAATTGGAAAGGATTACTAAATGGCAATTGCGGATGAAATGATTCTGGTACTTGATTTTGGTTCCCAATATACCCAGCTGATTGCCCGTCGCGTTCGCGAAGAAAATATCTACTGCGAAATAGCGCCGTATAATACCGACCTGTCGCTTTATACCGACCGAAATATCAAAGGATATATTCTCTCCGGAGGTCCGGCGTCGGTAAAGGAATCAGGGTCTCCTCGCTTGGATGAATCATTCTATACTACGGATAGGCCGATTTTGGGAATATGCTACGGTCTTCAGTTAATTGCGGATATTTTCGGGGGCGAGCTGGTACGCTCTGAAACCCGAGAATATGGCCCATCGCAGTTGAGCATTATCGCCGACAGCCCGCTATTGAAAAATGTTAAGAACGAAAGCCGGGTCTGGATGAGCCATGGCGATTCAATCAAGCAATTGCCATCGGGATTTAAATTGATTGCTTCCACGGCGACATTGCCGGCGGCGGCAGTACAATCGAATAATAATAAAATATTCGGCGTGCAGTTTCATCCTGAGGTGGCGCATACTGCTTTTGGGAAGGAAATCCTGCATAATTTTCTTTTTGATATTTGCGCCTGCAAAGGCGACTGGACCACCGAGTCATTTATTGAATCGACCATCCGCAACCTACGGGAGAAACTTAATGATAAAAAGGTGGTTTTGGCGCTATCCGGCGGAGTCGATTCCACCGTTTGTGCGCTTTTGCTAAAAAGGGCCATTGGCCATAATTTGTATGCCATTTTTGTAGATAATGGCGTTTTGCGGAAAAATGAATTCGCCGATGTCACCATGATGCTTTCTTCGCTCGGATTAAATCTTCGCCCAATTGATGCTTCCGCCCGCTTTCTGGAGAAATTGCGGGGAGTTGAAGATCCGGAACAGAAACGGAAAATTATCGGCAATCTTTTTATTGATGTTTTCGAAGAGGAAGCCCGCATAATCGGGGGGGTGGAATTTCTGGCTCAAGGAACATTGTATCCCGATGTCATCGAGTCTGTCTCATTCAAAGGGCCGTCGGCAACGATTAAGTCGCATCACAATGTCGGCGGGCTAAAAGAACGAATGCACTTGAAGCTGATTGAACCCTTGAGAGAACTTTTCAAGGATGAAGTTCGTCGTCTGGGAAGACAACTTGGCCTAAATGAGCAATTTGTGGGGCGACATCCCTTCCCGGGCCCGGGTCTGGCGGTGAGAATTATCGGTGAGATTACTTTGGAACGGCTGGCAATCTTGCGCGAGGCTGATGCCATCTATATCGAGGAATTGCGCAAGAATGACCAGTATGATAAAATCTGGCAGGCGTTTGCGGTTCTGCTTCCGGTGAAATCGGTCGGCGTGATGGGCGATGAGCGCACTTATGAGAATGTCATTGCATTACGCGCCGTAACATCCACCGATGGCATGACCGCTGATTGGGCCAAAATACCACATGAAATACTGGGGCATATATCGAATCGCATCATCAATGAAGTGCGCGGCGTCAACCGGGTGACTTACGATATATCATCGAAACCGCCGGCGACGATAGAGTGGGAGTGAAAAAATATTGACAAATCACCAACATTTGATATAATAAGGTCACTTTGCTATCGCGAGCGGATTTATTGGGGAAGTAAGATTAATGAATGTTGAAATTCAAGAGTCATTGCCATATATCAATTCCTTCATTTGTCCACATTGTAACACTAGAGCCCAATTCAATCTAATTTTCCCCCAAATTGATCGTAAACGACGTGATGAATATGCCGCCAATATGAAAACTGCCATTTTTGTTGAAGATGACAGTGTTACATATACTTATTTAATTTGGAGATGCCAAGTCTGCGAGAAGCTAGTATTCCGCGCGAGTTCACAATATAGTACTTATGGTGACGCGAAAATTGTGGGGCAGTTCCCCAGCGGCATCAGGATTGATTCTGCTTTTGTGGACTGTGTTCCTCCTGAAATACTTGTTGACTATGAAAGTGCGCTGAAATGTTACGAATTTGATGAATATAGGCCCTCGGCAGCCATGTGCAGAAGAGCATTGCAGGCAAGTGTTTTGGAACAGGGTGCAGACCCCAGCAATGATCTTTTTACTCAGATTGATGAATTGAATAAAAAGAATCCGGATAGATTTACCAATGATATCAAGGACTGGGCACATAGCATAAGAATATTTGGGAATTGGGGGGCGCATCCCGATAAAGATGGGCTGAAAGATGTGAATAAAGAAATAGCAATGGAACTTCTCGAATTTATGAAATCCTATTTTCGCTACGTTTATCAAATGCCAAAAAAGGTTGCAGAAGCCCGGCAAAAGCAGAATCCGCAGAAGCCATCACCATAAGTGTTTGTAAGTGGCGAATCTCCATATTTTGCCCTGAATCATCTTCTTGGGGTAAACAACGCCCACAATCCCCGTCGCCCAAATTATCTTGACTTTCCTCTCCCTTCGCATATATTCTACCCTATCAAGGTAGTTCTAATATGGATATACTTGGATATCACATCAGCGAAGCAGATATTCAAATATTTTTGGGAGTTTTAGGTGTAATTATTGCTCTGCTCCTCTGGCGATTTGCACGCCGCGCCAAATCAACCAAAGAGACCGAAGCAAGAATATCAAATATCGAGAAAAACACCGAGCAGATTTTGGAAGTATTGAAGAAGAAGTATCCTGAGCTCTATCTGGACGGACTGGACTCGTCCCCTCCGCCCGTTTTTGACCCATTCGCAGAGGGAGCCAAGTTGATGGCTGAATATAAGTGGGACGCTGCCATCTCCGAATTTAAGAAATCAATAATATCAGCTACAGGAAGCCAGCGCGTGGCCCTATATAACCTTATCGCGATATGCTATTATAGTTCCGGAAGACTTGAGTCTGCCCGCGAAAACCATGAAGAATCAAGAACTCTGGCCCTTGAATGTGGTGATACGACAGGTGAACCTGCCGCTTTGGGCAATCTGGCATTGATATATCACACGCAGGGTGATTTGAAAAAGGCGGAGGAGTATCATCAGGCCGCCTTGAAGATTTATAGGCAAATAGGGAATCCGAAAGGCGAAGCCAATGCTTTGGGCAATCTGGGCGTGACATATTGCACGCAGGGGGATTTGAATAAAGCGGAGGAGTATCATCGGGTCGCCTTGAAGATTCATAGGAAAATAAGGAATCGGGAAGGCGAAGCCGATCAATTGGGCAACATAGGGCGAATATATTTAGATAGGGGTGACCTGGAGCAAGCGCTGAAATATCACCAGAAAGCTCTCAAAATTTACCGTGAGATTGGATGCAAACAAGGTGAAGCCAATCAATTGGCCAACACCGGGCTTATATATAAAGTTAAGGGTGACCTGGAAAAGGAGCTTAAATATCATCAGGATGCTCTCAAAATTCACCAAGATATTGGATTCAAAGAAGGCGAAGCAGCTGGCTTGGGTAACATCGCACGTATATATTTTGCTAAGGGGGACTCGGAGCAGGCGCTAAAATATGTACGGAATTCTCTCAAAATTTACCAAGAGATTGGACACAAACAAGGCGAAGCCAATGGATTGGGCAACATAGGGCTTATATATAGAGCTAAGGGTGACCTAGACCAGGCGCTGAAATATCATCAGGATGCTCTCAAAATTCACCAAGAGATGGGAGATAGAAAAGGTCAAGCCTTTGACCTGATAAATATCGGGCTTATATATTCAGCTAAGGGCGACCCAGAGCAGGCGCTGAAATATCTTCATGATGCTCTCACTATTTTCAAGCAAATCGGGATGAAGGAACAGATTGAAATCGTTGAAAGAAATATTCGCAAATTGAAAGGGGAATAGGGCGCCCGAAACTCCACATTCTGCCGTGTTGTGCGCGGCAGCCTCCCCACATCTGCCCGTACACGCCCCTAACCCCCCAAATTCACTACCAAACCGATGGTGATTTCCCCGCTTCCCCTTATATATGGAGCATAATATGAATCTTTTCGAAAAAAAAACGGTCAAGAGATTTCTTGTGTTTTCTGGAAATAAATTTGGGAGAATTCCGTCAGGAAAGGGTTCCTGACGGCGCATAAAAGAGCGTCAGGAGGGACTCCCGACGCCGCTTAAAAGAATTTCGGACAGGATGGTCCGCCGCGGCGGGCCGCGCACAACCTCCTACAAAAATTTGTAGCGGTACTCTCCGTGTGCCCCATTATTATCCGGGGTACTATTCTTTGGGCGCATGCCATGCGCCCCTACCACTGAAATTTTTTTTAAAAATGAATGAAGAAACTAATCGGATTATCAGGCGGATGCACCGACCCGCTTTATGCTGTCCAGCTGTTGGCGAATCTTGGTCTCAATATCCGGAAGATAGGAATCATCATTATACATGGTTGACTCAAAAGTCGCCATTTTCTTGAGCTCATCCAATATCATTGAAACCGTCTCAACGGCTTCGTTGATCGCCTCCGCGGAAAGCAATCCGACCCCGGTCTTATCAACTATTTCGCCTCGATTGAGGGCTGATTCCAACTGATGGGTTCGTTCCAAAATGACGTTATTGGCATTTTCGAGGTGATGACTAAAGATCGCAGAAACCATCTTCAATGATTCTAAAGCCGCTCTTTTGGCCTGATCCCGGGCAATCTGCTGTTGCATTATCCGGTTTTCGCGCAAAAGATTTTCCACTGCAATATATTGCTTGAAAAGCAGACGATTCGATTCCTGGAAAATCTCCTCCATACTCCCGATTTCTATTTCAAGATATCCGGATTCTCTTATAACCTCATTTAATATGCATTCTTCAAATCTTGCCAGAGCGGCATTTGATAATCCGAGATTCGATGTAATCAAATCCCTATTTTCCAACATTTTGGATTCAGGGGGAGGCATATTATAAACCCGGAATCGGGAAATCTGGTTGGCAAGATTGACAATCTGCGCCAGCAGATGATCGGCTGTCTTATCATTTGGCGAAAAAACGGCATGATGGCTTCCTACGGCTTCGCCTATTATGCGGGGGACATTCCATTGCTCAAGCAAAAATTGACCTACTCGGGCATGATTGGTACCCCACGTTCGTTCCTCAAGCGCCAATTGGTTTTCGCCGATTTCTACCAATTTCCATATTCTCCTGAACTCAGCCGGGAATGAGGCCTCCAATACCAGAGTTCCAATTTCATGCAACATTCCAGCGACAAAGGCTTCCTCGGCCGGTTGATATCCTGTTGCTTCGGCAATCATCTTGGCGGCAATGGCCACCTCAAGCGAATGACGCCAGAACCTTTTCCTATCAATTGTCGCATTTACCTTATTTATTTTATCATATAAAGAACTGGAAAGTGCAATGGCCGTAACTGTTCTCAACCCCAATATGACCACGGCCTGATTGACCGTGGTGATTTTGGTTACCGGTCCGTAATGTGGGGAATTGACAATCCGAAGGAGCTTGGCGGTCAAAGCCGGATCTTTCATAATGATTGCCGCCAAATTTCCTGCTGATGAATTGGGATCCGAGGCAACCTTCAAGACCTCCATCAATACCTGCGGCAACGATGAGAGTTCCTTGTGGTCGCTGAGAATTTTATTGAATATTTCCTGAGTCATAATTAGCCTCTTGCCCGCATATACTTTTTATCGGCGGGAAGAGAGAATTTTTTATATCCATTTTTGGACTTGTTGAAAAAGCTCGTTTATCGTGGGATATAGGAAGAATGTCAAAACCGCAAGGGGTTTTGACCTACAAAAAATCAATCATTTAGGGCCAATTGGGGTTTTTTAACCCTCATGTGGCCAGAGGGGTAGTTCTACAATTCCACGGTTTGGTCAAGAGAGGGTATCAGACAATCCCACCCTCGCTCGTCTTTCAGGTGGGCCGCCATGGCTGTGGATTGCGTTAATTCGCCATGGGTCACAAATACTTTTTTCGGTTTGGTTTTGAGCGGTTCCAACCAATGAAGCAATTCGAAGAAATCGGCATGCCCCGAGAGACCATGAAGGGAGATTATTTTGGCATTTACTCGCGCTAAGGTTTTATGAATATATATTTCCTTCTCGCCATCCATCAATCTGCGCCCGGGGGTACCTTCGGCCATAAAGCCGACCAACGCCACAATTACATTTGGATCATGCAAGCGATTCAACATGTGATGCAATATTCTTCCTCCGGAAAGCATCCCGCTGGCGGAAATTATGATGGCCGGTCCTTTTAATCTATTGAGCTGTTGAGAATCTTTTTTCTCTTTGTGGAAATAAATATTTCTGCTATTCAGCAGGCTTTCATCGCTGTGTAATTCTTCGGGATCTATGGAATGATATGAAATATATTTTCTGTAAATGTCGGTGGTTGAGATAGCCATTGGGGAGTCGATATGGATGTCAATTGTAGGGATTCTCTTATGACGAATTAAATGATTGACAAGATAGACTATTTGCTGGGTGCGTCCGACGGCAAAAGCCGGGATAAGAAGAATCGATTTGCGTTCGATTATTTCGTTAATCATCTTTTCAAATTCAAATTCCGGGTCTTCCGGTGCATGAATGCGCCCGCCATAGGTTGATTCGCAGACCAAGTAATCGGTTGCCGGCGGTTCGGCGGGGTTATTGGTAAGCGGGTTGCCATATCGGCCAACATCACCGGAGAAGAAAATGGAAATCTTTTTTGATCCATCATTCAGTTCAAGTTCCACTCCGGCGGCGCCCAAAATATGTCCGGCATCGTGCAATCTGAACCGTATCTCTTTTCCAAGCGCCATCCATTCCATATATGAAGCGTCTTCAAAAAAGCGCATGGCTTCTTCGGCATCATCAGTGGTAAAAAGCGGCAGGGCTTTCTCATGGCGAGTTAGCCTCTTCTTATTGCGGTATTCAGCATCTTCCATCTGCAAATGGGCGGCATCAAGCAGGGAAATATGGCCTATCTCGGCCGTGGGCGGAGTACAATATACCGTTCCCCGAAACCCCTCTTTGACCAATTTGGGCAGATATCCGATATGATCAATATGACAGTGAGTTAGAATAACATTTTCGACTTCCGATGGGTCAAACGGCAATTGTTGCCAATTGCGGAGACGGAGCTCGCGCCCCCCTTGAAACATCCCGCAATCAATCAATATTTTTCGTTTATTGACCGAAATCAAGTATTTGGAGCCGGTTACGGTGCCGGCGGCGCCATGGAAGGATAACTGAATCACAAAAATTGAGCCTTTCTGTTGTCAGCATTCAAATATGGGGAATAATCTAAGTGGATGGGGATTGTAGCGCAATATAATTAATAGAAAGACGGCAGATTTAACAGGTGATGATTTTCAAGCGCCAATTCCATCAAACAATAATTCCATTATACTTTTCAGGCGATTCTCAAGATTTATTCGCGAGCGTGGAGATTTCTGCCAAGCCGGAGATTTCTCTATTATTTCGTTAAGACCGGATAATATCAAAACTATCATAGCCTGCTCCGCATCACGCCGAATCTCGCCGGTCTGACTGCCGCGCGCAATGATACTTGCCAAATATTGAGATTGAATTGATGATATAAGATAAGTAAAATCATTTGTAAGCAGAGAATCATTTTCATGTCGGACTTTGATATAAAATCTGAATGAAATCCGGTTTTCGTCCCAGAAATCCAATTGTGATAAGAAGTAATTGATTATTCTGTCCTTGGCTCTAATGGCAAATTCCCGAGAAAAATAATCATCCCAATATTTCCTGTAATCATTGGCAAACATTTCCAGCAAAAAAGTGAACAGCTTTTCTTTGCTGGAGAAATATTGGAACAGGGAGCCTTTGGAAATCCCGGCATTCTCGGCTATTTCATCGAGGGAGACACGGTCAAACACCTTTTCCGAAAAAACGTTTATGGCCGCTTGATATATCTGTTCCTTTTTTAAAACGGAGAGCCTGCGGAAGGTGGAAGTTACAATCTTTTGCGTTTCCAATTTTACGATTATATTTTCATCCATAAGCTATCCGCCTATAATATATGACTATATGGTCACATATTATAAACCAATATATTATTAACGTCAATTATTTTCTTGACCGGGCGTGAATTATTTATACATTACCTCAGAATAAAATAAGAAAGGATTTCTGCCATGGCGAAAGTCAGAGTTGCAATAATTGGAGTTGGGAATTGTGCCTCATCATTTGTGCAAGGTGTTGAGTTTTATAAAAAGGCCCGCGAGGATGAATCTATTCCCGGCCTTATGCATGTTAATCTTGGCGGATATCATGTAAGCGATATAGAATTTTCCGCCGCCATTGACATCGATAAAAACAAGGTGGGCAAGGATCTTGCCGAAGCGATTTTCACCAAGCCAAACAATACCTATAAATTTGCATCTGTCCCCAAGACCGGTATTATTGTTCAGCGCGGTATGACTCATGATGGATTGGGGAAATATCTTTCCGAAATTATCGAGAAAGCCCCCGGCGATACGGTTGATATTGTAAAGCTACTCAAAGAGACTAAGACCGATGTGGTAGTGAGTTACCTGCCTGTCGGCTCGGAAGAGGCGACCAAATGGTATGTTGAGCAGATTCTTGATGCCGGATGCGGATTTATTAATTGTATTCCGGTTTTTATCGGTCGCGAACCCTACTGGCAAAATAGATTTGCCGAGAAGGGGCTTCCGGTAATCGGCGATGATATTAAATCACAGGTAGGCGCTACGATTGTGCATCGGGTGCTTACTCGTCTTTTCCGCGACCGCGGGGTCAAGTTGGATAGAACCAGCCAGCTAAATGTTGGCGGAAACACCGATTTTCTAAATATGCTGGAACGTTCGCGTCTTGAATCGAAAAAAATCTCCAAGACTAATGCCGTTACCAGTCAACTTGATTATGAAATAGGGAAAGACAATGTGCATATTGGTCCCTCGGACTATGTCGCCTGGCTGCTCGATAGAAAATGGGCGTATATTCGTATGGAAGGAACTACCTTTGGAAATGTCCCGCTCAATGTCGAGCTGAAGCTTGAAGTTTGGGATTCTCCTAATTCCGCCGGTGTGGTGATTGATGCTGTTCGGTGCTGTAAGCTTGCTATAGATAACGGACTGACCGGTACCATGAAAGCCCCGTCCGCATATTTTATGAAATCGCCGCCGGTGCAGTATACCGATGAGGAAGCCCGCCGGATGACCGAGGAATTTATTCTGAAGTACGGCTGGAAGGGCGATTCCAAGGCGGCCAAGCGAAAAATGGTTATCAAGGGAGCCAAAGAAGAAACGGTTGTCATGCCAAAACGGAAGGTTGTCCGGAAGACGCTATTGAAGAAGTAAAGGCTTTTTTGATGAATGAGAGTATCTACCCTTGCCCGGTTCCGACATAGTCGGAATTCACATCTGCCAGTGCTACACAATAGCTCAGGGGCAGATGAGGACATCTGCCGCCCACACAACGAAAAAAGATTTGTAATCGTCGGGTCACAATTTTCCGTCAAGAGCCGGATTTACCAACAGATTCGCGTTGCGAGTCTGAAACCAGGACCCGACGAAACTCTCCCAAGATCAGAAAACTTTCAAAGCCAGAAAACTCTCCCAAAGCCAGATGGTATCTTTTTAGTGTCCTGTCCCAGAAATGTATTAACATAAAGGTATGGCTCTCATCGCGGCGTCGTCCGCCGCAGGCGGATTTCCCGACGCAATGAATTCCGGCAGGAAGGGGTTCCTGCCGGGGCATTCCGGTTAACGCTGTAAAGAAGCATTAGGGACACCACATTAGCTTATGAGACAGCGTTGTCTGTCGTTCATATTATTTATTTTAAATTTTACTTGATCCGAGCCAGCATTAATCCCGAAATAAGCGTCAACCCGATCGCCAATATAAATGGCGCCTGTATCCCTATGCTCTCCCATAGCAAACCTGCCATAAGTGATGCCGGCAAAGCGCAAAGCCCGATCACCATTTGATATCCCCCAAGAGCGCTCGCACGGTACTCCGGCGGAGCCAGCTCCGAAACAAATGCTTTCTGCACCGCTTCAATCGCTCCCCGATGAGCGCCATACAGCGCAAATGATATTATAAAAGCGACATAGCTATGCGATAAGATAAAGGCAAGACAGGTTAATCCCCAGAGTATAAATGAAATGATGACAACCACCTTACGGCCGATTTTATCAGACAACCGGCCAAATGGAATTGAAACCAAAAAGGCCACGCCGGTAAATAATAGATACATCGCCGGTATGGCGCTAACGCCAATGCCATATTCTTTGGCATAGATAAGAAGAAATGAATAGCTGAATGAGCCAAGCGAAAATATGGCGCTTAACACCAAAAAGAACCTGAAATTCTTATCAAAGTCCTTAAAACGGACGCCCTTGAATATTTTTTGTCCATCGGTTTTCTTTTCCTTTACGGCAACAGCGATAAGTAAAACGGCAATCATCGAGGGAATGGCCGCCAAATAAAAAATAGTTCTAAGGCTTAAAATATTCATGAGAATGATACTGATTACAATACCGAATATAGCGCCGAGGTTGTCCATGGCACGAAGCAAACCGAAATTAGCGCCGCGGTTTTCTTTGGTCGATATATCCGCAATAATGGCATCACGCGGGGCGCTTCTGATTTTGCCGGCCCGGTCGAGGATTCGAATAGGAATGAGATGTTGCCAAACGGTTGAAAGGGCATAGCCGATTCTCGAAAGAGAGCCGCACATATACCCTATCACAATAAATATTTTTCTTTTTTTGATTTTATCCGACCAATACCCCGATAATGCCTGTGATATGGAGACAATAGCGTCACCCAAGCCATCAATAAAACCCAGCGCCGCCATGTTAGCGCCGAGTATGGTGGTAACAAAAAGCGGCCAAATGGGATAAATCATGTCGGAGCCAAGGTCATTCAAGAAAGAAGCCCACGCAAATAACCGGACAGTTTTTTTCTTTGGGTCCTTCATCAATTAAGGCCTTTTCCAATTAGTTATAATAAATTTGGCTATTCGTCTTATTTTGCCAAAGACCCCTTTGGATACGGAGCAACATAAGAGAAGCTCGGCAATCCGCTCTTTTTCTCGGTTTGCGGCCTTTTCCAATTGTGCGTATATATCCTGAGAGGGATCGAGTTTTTCCGGACTGGGTTTTTGGGCGACATAAAGCGCTCCCGCTTTCAGGCAAATTTCGGAATCCTCAAGGGTACCCTTTCTGGTATAAAAAATCACCGGGACATTTTGATATCCCGATTGAATTTGAGACAGGAGAGCCAAGCCTCCTTTTCGTGATTGACCTATCGATAAAAGGTATGAATTTAATTTATTTTGCGCGATTGCAACTTCTTGCTGTAATGATATCATGCGCACCCGCTCTTCTGCAGAGCTCTCTCGTGTTATCGAAAAATAAAGGTCAAGGATAAAAAGGTTCGGTATTTGGCGGCGCTCCGTAATTGCCTTCTCCGCTGAAATAAAATCGACAGCCGTTATAGTATTGAAATTTTTGCCAAAAACATTTTCAAAGATTTTTAGTTCCTTGGGGTCATCATCAATAAAACAAACTGTCGGCTTGTCTATTTTATGCATAATAAACCATTCTTAGTCCATAAATAAATTTGCTCAGTCGTAATGAATATAATGATTTTTATATTTTGGTTTCAATTAGCAGATTAGAGAGATTAAATGGCTTATTTATTCTTCATTTTTTAGGGCTTGTGCAATTTAGAAACAATCTTAAAAAAGAGCTATTCAGCAATATTATTGATGTCGTATATAAAATTTATATAAGAATTTTGAAAAAAAGTATTAGGCAAAATGAGGGCGAGAGGGAGATAAATACACATAATCTTATGATTATCAATGAGATAGGCGATTTATGGCGGACGTTATATTTTTTACAAGTATGGCCAAAATAGTCCAAATAAAAGTTGACAAAAAAGGACTCCGCCATATATTAATTGACTTCATAATTACCAAGAGATGGTGAATTTGATAATTGACATTTATGGTCGCCTCTCTTATATGTATGGGAATGTGAAAGAAAATCGCCGGACAAAGACAGTTCGGGATTAGGATTAGAAAGTAGCGTAACAAGGTAACCTAATAAATCGGGATGTGTGCGAATCGACAGTTCGCGCGTATCCTTTTTTTTCGTCCCCCAATAGTGGGACAGAAAGGAATGTCAACATGTTGAAACGTTTGTCACTCGTATTTGCCGTGCTTGTACTGATGGCGATTGCGGGTTGCAGCAAACCGCCTGAGGCAGAAATGCAGGCCTCTCAGACCGCTATCGATCAGGCTCGTGCCGCTGAAGCCGAACAGTATGTACCGGATGTATTCCGTATTGCCGCTGATACTCTGAATGCGGCCAATGCCGCCAAGCAGGAGCAGGATTCCAAGTTTGCTCTATTCCGCAGCTATGGCAAATCGAAAGAGATGTTCATCCGCGCCAAAGCTCTTGCCGACAATGCCGCAACCGAAGCGGCCGCCGAGAAAGAGCGTGTCAGAGTGCAGGTCGAGGGTTTGATTACCCAGGCCCAGGCCGCTATCGATAGCGCCAATGCCGCTCTGGCTAAGGCCCCCAAGGGCAAAGGCAACAAGGCTGAGATCGAACTGATTAAGAACGACCTCACCACCCTTGGCGCCCAGTTTGAGGAAGCCAAGAATAATTTCACTGCGGGTAAATATCTTGTCGCCAGATCCAAAGTTGAAGCTGTTATGCAGAAAGCTAATGGCATCATCAATGAAATCACAATGGCGGCCGCTAAGAAGAAATAAGTCTATCTGCGGTTAGATTTTTGCACGTCAATTATTACCGCGGGGATTGTGTAAACTCAATCCCCGCGGTTGAGTTTACACCTCATTCCTGGATGACCCCCGAAGGCTCGAATTGAAATTATCAGGAAAACTTAAATTATCACTATTATTGATAACGGGCTTTATTTTATTATTTGCCGGTTGTCAGGATCCGCCGATTGGCTCGCTTGAAAGAGCCAAGTATGCCCTCAATCAGGCCGGAAAATCGGGCGCTCTACGGTATTCTGAGAAGACATACCGTGAAGCGGAAGAACTAATGAAGGCCGGATGGATGGAGATGGCACGGCAAAATGGCCGTTTTGCCCCCTTCCGTGACTATAAAGCCGCTGACTCAATCTTGAATTTGGCTATTACAACCGCACAGAAGGCAACTACCGATGCGCAAACGCAAATTCAGAATCTTCAGGCCTTAACAAAAGCTGAGAGAGAGGAATTATATAATGATTTGCTGGAATGGCGCGAGGCCCTCAACGGGGCCCTGACAAAATTTCGGGCCGAACATTATTGGAATTCCGGGGAATTGGCGTATAAGACAAGTGAGAAGCTGATGATGAATGGGGAATATGAGGAAGCCCGAGAGGTTATTGCTGAGGGAAAAGAATCGTTGAAAAAAATGGGAGCAATACTCGCCGACTATGACAATGATGAAGCCACTAAAATTCATATTTGGAGAAGATGGGTCAAGGAGACATTGGATGATTCGAAAAATTCCGGCGGTTATGCGGTTATAGTGGACAAATCAAAACATAAAACTTATCTTATTCAAGCCGGTAAAGTGATTCACACTTATGATTGTGATTTGGGATATAATTCGGCGCATCAAAAAATGTTTTCCGGCGACGGCGCCACACCCGAAGGAAAATATATTGTATCCGAAGTCAAGACCAACGGACGAAGCAAGTATTATAAGGCTTTGTTGATTAACTACCCCAATGCAACGGATAAAAAGCGATTTCAGGAAAACAAATCGCGGGGAATCATTTCCGGGCGAGCCCGAATCGGCGGGCTTATTGAAATTCATGGCGAGGGCGGCCGAGGACGAGATTGGACCGAGGGTTGTATCGCTCTTACCAACAAAGAAATGGATCATATAACAAAATATATCGGCATTGGAACTCCGATAACCATAGTCCGACGTTCCAATAATTGGCCATGAAAAAAATTGTGTTTTTCGTAGTTCTGCCGCTTCTATTAATAATTGTGGCGTTGTCGGTTTATGTATTAAAAGGCGGAAGAGATATTGATACGCAGGAGGCGTTCTCTGTTCCGATAGATTCTGTACTACATGAACTTCCGACTGATTCGAAACTTGCCAAGAAGGAAGTGCAGAAAGTCAAAAAGGCTCTGTCGGCTTTGAAGCCGGCCAAACCATACATTGTTATAGATACTCACGCCAATAGGATTTTTCTTAGGATTGAAGATTCTATATTGCTTGAAGCCACTTGTTCCGCCGGCTCAGGCGGTGAATTTATTGACAGTACCACCGGCCGGAAATGGGTATTTAATACGCCTCGCGGCATATTCAAGGTGGATAGCAAAATTCCTCACCCATGGTGGAGGAAGCCGGATTGGGCTTTTCTTGAAGAGGGAGAACAGATTCCCAATGACGATGGTGAGCGACTCGACCCCAATATGATGGGAGACTTTGCTCTTGGCTTTGGAGATGGGTTCTTCATTCACGGCACTATTTATGAAAGACTACTCGGGGTAAGCGTAACTCACGGGTGTGTTCGAGTCGGCTCGGATGATTTAGAAGTTTTATACAATAAGACTCCAATGGGGACTTATGTTTATATATTCTAAGGCGAAAAGAATTATTGCCGATGCGGGGAAGATTGTCGCTATTCTCATGGCCGGGATTATCCTAATCATCGGAATTAATGCATGCAAGGACAAAAAAGAACCGCCGGCAAAACAAGGCCGTATCGAAACCAAAAAATGGGATTTCAAAAGCGAGAATTTTGACTTTGCTTTGGCTCAAGCGGAATTGCAACTCGCCGGACTTAAAAAACCATACCTTGTACTTGATTTTTCCAAGAATAAGCTGATTCTAAAATTAAACGGCGTGGCGGTTTGGGATGTCCCGATGGAAATAACCGCCGATGAATCTGATTCCCCCGAAGATTTCACCGAGCGATTTTTCAGCGATAATAATCTTTTGGTAAGACCTCTATTTGATAAGCATCTTTTCGCCGGCAAAGGACAAAGCTCGGATTCTGTTCTTAAGATAATCAGTGGTGTAGTCAGGGCAAGTGTGGAACTAATGCAACGCGAAGTGCCCGAGAGATTTCAACTTGAATGGGAAAACGGCCTTCTAATTGAATTTCGTACAGAAATAATGGGCCAACCAAAATCCAAATTTAAAAATACACTGGTTGAATTACGCCGAACCCTGCAACGCCCATTTGGAGAATCGGCTATGGTAGTTCGTTTGGATTCCAAACATGCTATTACGCTTTATCGGGTGGCTGAACGAGGCCTGCCGACTTTGATCTACCCGCCTAAATATGGCGGCATTCTCGAGAATATCACCCCATCAAAAGAAGCAAATCAGAAACTGGAACGTAAGGCTTCGCGTAAATAGGAATTTGATCTCTCCTCGAAAATTCTGTACTGAAATTTCCCAAATTTGCATCGCCTCAAACCAATTTTCTTGCTTTAGCGCATTGTATTTCGTTTGATAATCATAGGATGTTTTATGTTTTTCTCGCACTTCTTTCGGCCGCTTTATTCGGGGCCGCAACTCCGCTGAGTAAGGCGCTTCTAGCGTCATTCAGCGCTTTTCAGCTCGCTGGGCTTCTCTATATTGGTGCGGCCTTAGGTGTTGCCGTTGTAGCCTTCAAAAAGGGCCAAACACAGCCTTGGCGCATGGACAGGAAAAACATGGTTCGACTGTCAGGTGCAATACTGTTCGGCGGAGTCATGGCACCGTTGTTTCTCCTACTCAGCCTCAAAGTAGCATTGGCAGCCTCAGTATCTCTTTGGCTTCCACTCGAACTGGTGGTCACAGCCATTTTGGGTCGCCTACTCTTTCGAGATCATTTGGGAGTGTTCGGCTGGCTGGGCATGCTCGGAGTCGTAGCGGCCAGTGTTCTGCTCAGTGTGGGCGAGGGTACAGCCGGAATCAAGGCCGGGCTTCTTGTCATGATTGCCTGCGTTTGCTGGGGATTTGATAATAACTTCACTGCCCTTATCGATGGCATAACGCCTGCTCAGAGCACATTCTGGAAGGGATTGGTGGCCGGGGTCATCAACCTTGGAGTCGGTTTATCAACACAGGATTTCGGTGGAACGATGGCGACGACTGCCGGAGCGCTGGGAGTCGGTATAGTTTCATACGGAGCAAGCATTTTACTTTACATTACCGCCGCCCAAAACATTGGTGCGGCTCGAGGCCAGATATTTTTCGCAAGCAGTCCGTTTTTCGGAGTTATACTCGCCGCGGTTTTCCTCGGCGAAACCATTTCCACAATACAGCTGGTGGCTGTGGCCGGCCTCAGTGTTTCTCTTGTGATGGTTTTCCGCGATAGACACGACCACCAACATCTGCACGAGGAATTGGATCATGAACATAGCCATCGGCATGACGATGAACATCACGATCATGTACAGCCGGAAGACCATAGGACGAATCGCCACACTCATCGACACCGCCACATCCCGATCGCGCATACGCATCCCCATTGGCCAGATTTGCACCATCGACACAACCACTGAGTTTTGACCTCATCTCGAAAGGTGTGGATTTTCAGATGTCAGGTTCATCTCACCTGATTGCTCTCCAACTGATTCCATCGACAAGGGTATAGCGTAGCCGCACTTCATGAGCCTGTTGAAAAAGCCGGGTGTATCGTATCCGTGCATGGTTCGCCATGGCGAATCCACATCTGCCAATGTGCGACAACAACTTAGGGGCAGATGTGGATTCGCCTGCGGCGAACCGCCCACACATTGGGGGGTTTTCAACAGCCCTTCAGGAAAGGGTGAAGTTTCAATCGGAGTTTAGGTTATCCCATACATATAGGATTTTTTCCATAAATTGCATATTCAGTGATATCAATCGGGATTGGTCAAAAGTTCAAGTCTTGAACATTTTCTCGGTGTTTCCCCTTATCTATCAATGAGATAGCTTGTGCCGCAATAATTTATCTTCCG
Organism: Candidatus Zixiibacteriota bacterium; assembly: GCA_020058225.1. GTDB lineage: Bacteria > Zixibacteria > MSB-5A5 > GN15 > PGXB01 > JAGVEJ01. Next base: position 31,449 of record JAGVEJ010000089.1, read on the forward strand.
GCGGCATCGTCATTGCAAAAACCTTTCTTGGGAATGAATGAGGCCATCAAAAAAGAAAGGCGGGAAGGCAGAATGAAAGTCAAATTTACTTTAACCATGGATGATGTTACGGTTGAAGGTCGCGCCATTGACAGCATTGTTCTTGACTGGGTTTCCGAGGTAGATAGTAGCGAGGTTCTTACTATTTCGCATCAATGGATGACCTCACAGAATTTTCTTACCCAGAGAATGTCTGGACTTAGTCGGGTGGGGGAATCATCGCTAACCATCGAACCGCTGGAAGAATTATAAGTCGGTGTCAAAGGAGAAATATGCAGGAGCTTGTCCAACAAAGTATGATTATTGATTCAACCAGTCTAATTTATTCCGGGACCAAATTCATCCAAAATAATTTTGGAGTTCCCGGACTGATAGCGGCTCTAATACTATTATTGAGTTTAACCGTTCTGCTGATTGCGAGAATTTTACGAATTGCCTTTGATGTATTTCGATTTGTGATTATCCCATCGGTTGCAGTGACTTTTATTGCAACTTATTTTTTGCCTTATTCATTTACCTATATTTTGCCGGTAACCATGGCGCTTTTCTCAGTAGTTTTGATTTTCAAATCATAGCTGATTCGGGGTTTATTTATGGCTCATAATCATCGTTATTATGAAGATACGGAAAAAGGGTTACCCTCTGCTCGAGATGATGTAGTATTTCCGTTTATCGAGGATTCTCCAATAGATATTCAAAGCGAGACGCCATTCGATGATAAGGTATTTATTGAATGCCCGGGCGCTACCATATATGAATCCGGCACGCGGAATATAATTGCCGGAGTTAGATTCTTTGACGAGCACGATCCTACCTCGGGGTATGAAATTGTCTCCCATCCGGTTTATGCCACTGAGCATCGCAGAAAACGACTGGTGAAAAAGGAAGATGCTCATTCTATCAGAAGATGTCAGGCCTGTCAGGATCTTACTATCCGCATGATGCGTCGTGAAGGGCCGGATTTTTATATCCCCAATCCCCGTTTCCCCAATAAAAAGCGCCTCAAACCGGTGGAAAAGCACTGGTAATTAAAAGTCCCATTTTTCTTGTAACCCCCCCTCATTCTTATTATAACTTATTGATTTTTAACAATTTAATAGCAAACTTTTCACTTGCCGCTCGGTTTAAATATGTGTATATTTCGAAGTTATGAATGTGACAGCATCAAAGAAAGATAAAAAATCGGTATCCCATCTTGGTTCCTTATTGGACCAGATTCTTTCCCAATTTGGCCTTTCATATAAACTTGGCGGTTGGCGGGTAGTTATGAATTGGCCAAATATAGTTGGTGACAAAATCGCGAGTGTCTCTCGTGCCTTGAGATATGAAAATGATACCCTGCTTGTATCGGTGCCGGATTCCGTTTGGCGTCAGCAGTTATCTTTGGAAGTTGACATCATTCTTGAAAAAATACACGCCCTCCCCGGTGGAAAGGCGGTTAAAAGAATCCATTTTGTTTCATGAGATTGAAGGAATATTATCAAGATGAAAGGCGAACATACTACGGCTATAGAAGACGAAAAGAAAAATGGGCAGAATAATTACGATGCCGCCAGCATTACCGTCCTAAAAGGATTAGAGGCGGTCAGGCGTCGTCCGGCCATGTACATTGGCGATGTTGGGCCGCGCGGCCTGCATCATCTTGTGTACGAAGTTGTGGATAATTCCATTGATGAAGCCATGGCCGGCTTTTGCACTTCAATTAAAGTTGAAATAAATCAAGACAGTTCCATTATGGTGACTGATGATGGGCGCGGGATTCCAGTTGATATGCATCCCACTCAGAAAAAATCCGCCCTTGAGGTAGTTATGACGATGCTTCACGCCGGCGGCAAATTTGACCATGCCAGTTACAAAGTATCCGGCGGGTTGCATGGCGTCGGCGTTTCAGTGGTCAATGCCCTTGCCGAATGGTGTTGGGTTGAAGTTAGCCGCGATGGGGGAGTGTATCGCCAGGAATATGTCCGAGGTATCTCCAAAGGTGATGTGAAAAAAGTGGGGCTTTGCAAAGATACCGGTACTAAGACCTACTTTATGGCGGATAAAGAGGTTTTTTCCAGAGTGGAATATAAATTTGATATTCTTGCCTCGCGTATGCGCGAGTTGGCTTTTTTGAACAAGGGATTGAAAATTATCCTGATCGATCATAGAGTTGACAAGAAGTTGGAATTTTGCTATAAGGGCGGATTATTGGCTTTTGTTGAGTATCTTAATGAGAATAAGAATGTGCTGTATAACAAACCGGTATATTTCCAGAGAGAGCGCGAGGGTGTTGATGTTGAAATAGCCATACAATATAACGATACTTATGTTGAAAATTTGTTTACCTATGTAAATAATATTAATACTATCGAAGGCGGCACTCATTTGACCGGTTTCCGCACCGCCCTTACCCGAAGCATTAATAACTATATCACCAAGAATAATTTGGTTAAGAATGGCGATGCATCTGTTATCGGAGATGACTCCCGTGAAGGTCTGACGGCTGTAATTTCAATCAAGGTGCCCGAACCTCAATTTGAAGGACAGACCAAAACAAAACTGGGCAATTCCGAGGTAAAGGGGATTGTCGAGACCATTACCAATGAATACCTGGCTGAGATTTTCGAGGAAAACCCGTCCGTAGCGCGCAAGATATCCGAAAAAGTGATATCCGCCGCTCGCTCGCGTGAGGCCGCGCGCAAGGCCAAAGAACTTACCCGCCGCAAAACGGCTCTTGACAATGCCGCTCTGCCGGGCAAATTGGCCGATTGCTCCATGACTGATCCGGAATCATGTGAAATATATATTGTCGAGGGAGATTCCGCCGGCGGTTCGGCCAAGCAGGGTCGCGATAGAAGATATCAAGCTATTTTGCCTCTTAAGGGTAAGATACTCAATGTTGAAAAGGCGCGAATTGATAAAATTCTTTCCAACGATGAAATTCGGGCGTTGATCACCGCCCTTGGCACGGGCATCGGCGCTGACAGTTTTGACCCGACACAGCTAAGGTATAATAAAGTAATCATTATGACTGATGCTGATATTGATGGGGCTCATATCAGAACATTAATATTGACATTTTTCTTTCGCTATATGAAGGAACTTTTCGAGCAGGGGAGAATATATATCGCCCAGCCGCCTCTCTATAGAGTACAGAAGGGCAAAAGCGAGCAGTATGCTTATTCCGATGAGGAACGAGAGAGAATTGCTACCCAATTTGGGCGGGAGAATATTACGATTCAGCGATATAAAGGATTGGGCGAAATGAATCCGGAACAGCTATGGCGCACTACCATGGACCCGGAGACGCGGACACTTCTTCAAGTATCCTTGGAAGATGCGGCGGCGGCTGATCATCTGTTTACCATTTTAATGGGCGATGCCGTTGAGCCTCGCCGCGATTTCATTCAGGAAAATGCGCGGTATGTAAGAAATCTGGATGTATAGCGAGCAAGGGCGCATGCCATGCGGCACATAAAGATTGATCCATCATTTTTGTAGGGGCGACCCTTGCGTGTTTGTTGTCAAGAGATAGTTTACACATGTTATCAGGACATGGTTTACACCTTTATTATTATTAATATTTTTATTCATTTGTTATTCTTGGGGGG
>JAGVEJ010000151.1 GCA_020058225.1 Candidatus Zixiibacteriota bacterium
ACTTTATCATTTAGATTGTTCGCTTTAATAAAGTTCTGATAAGCCCAAGCGCTGATGGCAAAACCCTCCGGCACCGGCAAATTAAGTATCGATTTAAGCTCTCCCAAATTGGCGTTTTTGGTGCCGACTGAGTCAGCTTTATTCTTATTTAATTGATGCAGAGGAATGATATAATCATCTTTAACAATAGGCCGGTTGATCATCAGAGATTGTTCTATTTCTTGCGAAATTGATAAGAGCTGATTTCTCAGAGGTATATAGTCGGTTCCGCCAAGCTCAATAATTCGCTCTATTGTTTCTTTTACCCCCTCGCGGATATTTACAAATTCATCCCAAATGGATGTCCCATAGGCCAGATGCCCGCCACGTTGTTTTTCCTCCAAATGACTGATCAATTTTAGGGAATAATTATGGCGGTCCAGAAGCTCCCGAAATAAGGAAAATTTCTCCTGAACCGCCTTAAGCTTTTCCAACCTCTGACTGTCAGAGTGTCCGAATACTCTGCTTAGCCATCCCATGGTCTGCTTTCATTGAAACCCTTAGACATTTCCCTTACAGTTCCCTCCAGCAAAAATATTTCATTCCATAAATATAATAGATTGACAGATTGTCGGCGATTATGCCATACCTTTTGGTTTCTGAGCCTTTAATGCCTTCTCCGCCCTGAACCCACGAACCATCAAAACAATAATCACAAGACACATGCTCAACGCCGCTCCCATTACGGCAAAGGATGCCAAGGTTGTCAATTCGGCCTGCTTTAAGGCAACGGATACTCCTGCTAATATGACCATGATGGCAAAAAGGAGGCGGATGCCATATCCATGAATATATTTAATAGCCGCAACTCCAATTTGAGCGCCAACCGCCGCACCACAAAGCATTATAAGAGCCGCAATTATTTCGACGCGCCCTTTCATAGCATAGGTAAAACATCCGTAAGCGCCGGTAAAAACCACGCTGAATAGGTCGGTTCCAATGGCAATGGCGGTTGGGCAATGAAGAAGATATATAAGAGCGGGCATCCTGATAAAACCACCGCCAACACCAAGGAATCCGGATAACCAACCTGTGACAAAGAAAACTGCCATAATTAGCCATAATGATGCTCTTACACCGGATACGGGGAAATCAATCATGGGCGGGATATTCCATTTGCTCTTTTGCGGTTTCTCAATCCCATTTTCCATCATCTTCGCCCGTTTGGCAATCTTTTTATCTTTGGTAAAATAATCATAGAGCATATACAGACCCAGCCCAAAGAGAAGAGCCATGTATGAATATCGAATAACCGGGCCTGCCAACCCTTGAGCGGTCAGCCACATCACATTGCGAGCGCCTATTTCCACACCGACAACCGAGCCAACAATGGACAACAGGCCCATTTTGACATCAACATTACCCATTTTCCCATGTTTTTTGGTGGCAACAATGGATTTTCCAAAAATATGGGCAAGGTCTGTTCCAATGGCATAAGCCATATTGAATCCGAATATATTCAGGGCCGGCGTAACCACCCAAGCGCCACCAACGCCAAAAAATCCGCCCAAAATGCCGACTGAAAATCCAATTGCCAAAAGAATAAGGATATTGAATTCTATTCCGGCAATCGGCAAGTATATATCAAATATTCCGCCTGTCATAATCTTCTCACCTCTTTAGCAAATCATTCTTTATGTTCAATTTTTCCCACTTCCAAACCCACCGCCTTTAGCACTATATCAGTCGCATAAGCGATAATCATCCCCACTACCATCATCAGAAGAGTACAGACAACGGCAAATAATATGAGATTATCATTATACAACTGCGCAAAAAAGAGCTTTATGCCGGAAAGTCCTTCAAGCGGGACCTTTTTTTCCATCGCCTCCGGAACATCAAGCCCCTCACCCCCGGCCCAAACTTGAAATGGAATGATTTGGATAAAGACAAAGCTTAAGAAATAAAGAAATCCCACGAGTCTTTTTTTCATAACCTCTCCACAAAAAAATTATAACATGGCCTCAACAATAAATAATTGCGGGCAAAATTGCAATATCCTTATACTCCAATAATCCAAATTTTTCAAATCGATAAAAGTCGCATTTTGCAGGATTATGATATGCTCTGGGTATAAAATACTTTGACTTTACCATATAATTTTGTCAAATTGTTAGAGAAATCCAAATAATCCGGAGGTAATCATGAAGGGTCGCCAAAATTATATTTTCATATTCGTCTATATCGTTTTTCTCGCTCAAGCTTTGCTCGGTCAGGATAATTCAACCGGAATAAGCAGGTATGATATAACGGCGAATCTGGATACTGCCAAAGGGGAATTGTATGTAATCGCTAAGTTGGTCATTGATAAATCCGATTCCACGGAGATAATGTCGTTGTTGCTGAATTCCGCCATTCGGCTGGATTCGATAATTGGCGAAGAAAATGGCAATTTATCCATTATCGATAATGAATTTGTGGGAAAAGATACTATTCAGCTAAAACTGCCAACACTGTTGATACAGAACGGCAAATTTTCAATGAATTTCTATTACTCTTATCCAATCGGTAAACCCACAAATGCACCATTGCTTCTCGACCGAGGCCACCGCTGGTATCCGTTAATTACCGACAACATCGCCAAACTGTATTTGACTGTTACTACTCCCGGCGATTATGATGCTTTCTCTGCCGGCGACATGACTTCGGTGGCAAGGACGGCTGATTCAGCCTGGACCGTTTGGGAGACCGCAATTCCGGTGTTCAAAGTCCCATTGCTCATGGCAAAAAGAGGATATTACAAAGAATTAATAAAAGAGCTCTCCGACGACAAAGAACTAAGCCTGCACTTTTCCAGCGCCGATAGCGTTACAGCGCGAGCGATAATCGATGAAGTCAGCCGTTCTTTTGAATTTTATTCTGAATATATCGGAGAATACGGACATCGTAGTCTCAGGCTTTTGGAGGTTCCTCAATTTCCGGGAGTCAATATTGGAACCGGCATTATAACATTTGGGAAAGACGAAATTGAGGCATTCAAGATCGGGAATAAAGACCGTATCGATTTGGCGATCGCCAATCAGTGGATGGGAGCAGGTATCTTCGGGAAATTCCCGAGCCGCGGATTCTGGTTTATGTCGATTTCTATGCCGCATTATCTTAGGTTGATGTATCTTCAGAAGGTTAAAGGTGAAGAGGTTTTTCAGAAAAACCTTAATGATTTGTACGGCGTTTACAAACCAATTGCCGGAACCGATAATGATATCCCGATTCTTGATGTGGATTTTCTTAATACAAAAGAAAAGGGGGCGATCATCTATGGCAAGGGACCTTATGCCGTTAATATCCTTCGAAATCGACTCGGCGATGAAGTCTGGCAAAGATTATGGCGGGGATTGTATTGGAATTACAAGGGGAAAATCATATCTTTCGACCAGTTGATTGAATATATTTCATCAGAATATGATAGAGACCGGACAGCAGTATCGGAACTTGAAAAGCTGGTAAATGGAAAGGGATTACTGGGGAAATAAAACATGTTGCTTTTAGCAAAGTCAAGTTATCAGCATTCCGTTCCGTCAGGTCCTGTCTCTCGATTCATCGAGAGACGAGACCTGACGGCCTTCAAAACCAACCTTTCCAGATAGGAATTTTTCTGACATAATCGATTTCATAATCCCGAGCGCTTGACCACAGCCAATCGCCAGCCCTTTCCGCAAGGCCGGATTTGACAGGATTATTGTGAATATAGTCAAGCTTCCTTCTGAATATCTTCTCGCTGTTAATTACCACTCGATCATATCTTGGCATCCAGATATTCTTGCCATTAAGACCGCATTCCTTGATTGCTTTTTGGGCCGTGTACTTTTTGTAATCACGCATAAATACAGCCAGTCTATCGCCCTCGATAAAAATCAATAGATGGATATGAGACGGCATGAAGACATATCCCGCTATTTGAACGCCATATTTATTTGCATAGAATACCAGAGAACCAACCAGCGCATCATAAACTCCATTTATGTTGCCGAATTTTTCTCTATTTACGAATGATGTGGTGACAAAGTAGCATTGACCATATTTTTGATTGGGATAGCGCAAACCCATAGTGAGACTCAAAGATGCCGTCAGGTCTCGGCCTCCGACTACGTCGGTAGGCTTAGGACCTGACGGAACGTTACCAGGGCGCTGGGGCAGATTGAAGGTCAATAGTTTGTGCCGAGCCTTGAAACATGGCGCCGCAACCGGATAATAAAAATAGAGTTAAAACAAAGCCAAGCAAAAGTAGCACTAATCGCATACTAAATCTCCTCCAGACTAAATAAATTGTTTCGGCCATAAAAGCCCATTAATATAATTTGAACCATATTTGCTTTGAATGCCTTTGTTAAGACAAAATGTCAGATTTTTGGAGATGAGATATGGCGCATTTATAATCGCAAGTGTTTTTTCAACATGCTTCAGAAATATGCCAGTTTTCAGCTTGACTTTCTCGCGCGATTTTTCCAAGTTAAAGGCAAAGCAAAAAGCCAATGCATAATAATAAAGGGAGATATCATGAAGACCAGTCAAGCATTTTTGATCGGTGCGAGTTTAATAATCGCATTTTTTATCTTCGGCGTTTTCTTTTATAGCGCCCGCGTCGCCGATAATTCCATCAATGTTGTCGGGGCGGCAACCAAACGATTTGATTCCGATATTGTCAAATGGCGGATTACTCTTAGTCGTACGGCTGATATAAAAGATATGAGCGCCGGATATAAATTGATTCAAGCCGACCTGCAGATTCTTCGTCAACTTCTAAAAGACCGTAGCATTGAAGAAAAAGATATTTCGACTCAACCTATAAATACTGATCGTGTCTATAGTTCTCAGGGACAAACTTCTACCTATAATATAATACAAAGCCTATTTATTGTTACCGCAAATATTCAGGCGGTGGAAGAATTAGCGCTCAATCCGGCGGCTCTTCTGGAAAAAGGGGTGGTCCTGCAAAATTCCAATCTTGAATATTTGAATTCCAAATTGGCGGAAATAAAGATGGAGCTTCTTTCAGAAGCAACCAAGGATGCTATGAAACGCGGCGAGGAAATTGCCAAATACGCAGGGGCATCGCTTGGTCAGGTAACATCGCTCCGGGCAGGGGTATTTCAAATCAATGAGCCTTATTCCAATGAGGTCAGCGATTACGGAATGTACAGCACTCAGACCAAAGTAAAGGATATCACTGTCACGGTAAGGGCAACATATAAGATAAAATAGGGCTGTCCCCGCGCGATTTCAGCCTGATTGATATTATTTGGTATGTGGAAGAAATATTGGATATAGGCTAATCAAAAATATGATGCAAAGAATAAAGGGGTTGGCCATATTAACTTGACCAACCCCAATAATGCAAAATCAATCAGGCTCCAGCCAAGCTGTAACGTTTCATCTTGGCCCGAAGTGTTGATTCGTGTATGGACAGTATCCGCGCCGCCTCCGACTTATTTCCTCCAGCCGCACTTAGCGCATCGAGTAGAAGCCGCTTTTCAAATCTCTCCACTTGCTCAAATAAGGAATTGGTCGCCTCATCTTTTTGCTCATCGAAGAAACCTCGTAAAATTTCGACGATTGAGCCTTCTTTGGCCATGGCCCAGAGTGCAGAAAGATGTTTGACCTTATTTTCCAATTGACGGATATTCCCCGGCCAGTCACAATTGATAAACATTCTAACCAACTCCGGCTCCGGACTATTGCCATTATTGAGCAATCCCTGACGCCGCATGAATAATTCCACAAGATATGGAATATCTTCCTTCCGTTCTCTTAATGGCGGCAACTCAATAGTTATGCCTGCCAATCGATAATAAAGGTCGGAACGAAAAGTTCCCTTTTTCACCATCTCAAATAGATCACGATTAGTAGCCGCAATGATAATTAGGTTCAATTCAATTTCATTATGCGTTCCGAGTGGTCTTAGCCTTTTTGACTCAATTATGCTGAGCAACTTTGCCTGAAGAGCCAAGGGGAGTTCACCTATCTCATCAAGCAGGATAACGCCGTTATTGGCGGCGAGAAATAACCCTTTTTTATCAGACTCGGCCCCTGTAAAGGCACCTTTTTGATAACCAAAAAGCTCCGATTCCATTAGGGTCTCAGGAACAGCCGCACAATTGACCGATACAAATGGTCCCTGCGGCCGGGAAATAGAATGAAAATATTTCGCGATAAAATCCTTGCCGGTTCCGGTTTCTCCCGTTAATAGAATCGGTAAGTCGGTACCTCTAATGAGATTCAGCTGGGACAATATTTGGGCCATTCGAGTATTGCGGGTTGGGTATTCATCCGGCAATTCTGCTGGAGTTGTATCCCCAGTTGACATGGACGTGAAATTCAACTCCAATTTCGAGATATCTTTCTCCAATCTCAGCAATTTATATTTCATGCCACATGCATTGTAAATCTCATGCGCCCTGTAGAGATAAATCATCTTCATACCGGCTTCAAGGCCATCTAACTGTCCCAATACTACAAGCGAATCCGCCAATTCAGATTTAGCCTTCTTTTCCTCAAGAATTTCAACCGAAAGATTCAGCAATTTTCTCGCTTCAGTAAATTCATCTAATTTTCCATGACAATACCCTTGGATTCGATAGAGAGAAGCTATTTCTATCTGGTCATTTATTTTTTGCATGAGAACCATGGCCCTGCCAGCCACCATTAGAGCCTTGTAAAATTCGCCCTGCTTGGCCAAAATCTCAGATTGAACCCGCAGCGGGCGGGCCGCTAATAATGACTCCGGAGAAATATTATTACCGCGAGTAATGGCATCCTTAATAAATCTATCGGCTTGATCAAGCTTGCCGCTTTTAAGCGCTAACTCACCCCAATAAGTCAATAATATTACTTCTTCTCTCGCCAGATTATTTTTCTTTATATACTTCATGGCATCATTTAGGGCATTTTCTGCCGAATCAAATCTTTCCATTTGAATTAGCAGATATGCCAACGAGAGATATGCTCTGGCCAATTCGATCTCATCATTAAGCTCGGCTGATAATTCGATATTTAGTCTAATATGTTCCTCAGCGGAACTCATCCGCCCCAGCCAAAGGAATATTCTACCGATATTGCCAAAAAGAAATGCGAGACGGCGTCGGTCATTTTCCATTTTGGCCGGCTCTACCGCTTCGAGCAAATATTTCAAAGCATTATCAAAATCGCCCTTGCGGAATAATATACCTGCCAGAAGGTTTAGGGCATCGCCGGCTTTTGATATATTATCATTTCTTCTGAAAATTGACTCGGCGTCACGGAAAGCCTTTTCCGCAGACTCAAGATTTCCCAATTCTCTTAAAATCTCACCAAGGATTAAATAACATTCTCCAAGTTCTTCGGTTTCAGGCTTGGCTTTGGAAATGACGCTTATGGCTGTACGAACCAAAACAAGGGCTCGCACAAAATCCTTTATGGAGCAATAAGCTTTTGCGCCAAGGCGCATTATTACGCCGCTTTCGAGAGTAGTTAAGCCGTCCCATTGCTCTTTAATTGAGTCAAAATATCGGACGGCCTCCTTGAAATCCCGATGGGCCAAAAGCAATGCCAAGTACTCGTCATTGCTTTTGTGAATTTCGGTTTCTATGGTTGCTGGTTGGTTCATCTCAGTTATCCCTCTGCCCTGCAGTCGAAATCATGGTTGAATTCGAGGATGATCCTGATGTTCCTGTATTGATTGACGATGCCCCCCTTATTATGGAAATTTGCCTTACTGTTCTTATATACGTTAACACTCTAAAATAATCAATGAATGTGAAAGGCGTGCCAATGAATGTCATGGTAATACCATTATTAACATTTCCCCCTTGGTCAGCGGCCAATTCACCACCCCAGGGATGATCATCGATTTCACTTTTATTTAGTCTTGGCTCGGCATACCCAAATGCGGATGTTAAGAGCGCCAGCACTAATACCGGCACTATTACCAAATAGATTTTTTTGAATGACATACCAACTCCTTGTCAAAAGGTTTTGAAATATGATTATTTTTATTTTCGCATTTTCATATTGAGGCGGTGGGAAAATGGTTTAAACCCCATTCCAAATTCCATGAATA
>JAGVEJ010000087.1 GCA_020058225.1 Candidatus Zixiibacteriota bacterium
CATACTACCAAGAATCGGATATACCACCGTGGTTAAATTCCATTTTATTTCATCATATTGATATTTCCGGCCAAAGAAGATTAATTTAAGGCTGTCTTCAACCAGAGATATTTTGGTAAGATTTATATAATTGGAGCCAAGATTTTGGGGTGTGTGATTTTCATAATAGTTCATAGAATCGGGCCATCCATTAGGAAGTCCCCATAGCATAAGAAATGGATATTTATCGTGTGTAATAAAAATTGAATCTTCAACCGCTTCCGATATAACTGGATAATATTGCGCCTCGGAGTACTTAAGCCCTGCCGGCGCCCTTGATACCCGGCTACCCGTAAATAAATTCCATACTGCAAATTCCTGAAATGCATCCCGAAGATGATACTCCCCTCCCGAAAATTCTGCAATAGAAGAATCCGCCGCTTTTAGGAATTGTGGGCCCACTCCATAATCGCGGCATTTTTCCCATATTGAATGTATAATATCTCTGCCATATTTTTCTGTTAGAAAGATGGGAAATACTGCCGCCCCATAAGGATGAAGATCAAGCGGAGAGTGAGTGAAGGAGAAATGAACCAATCCCACCCACGGGTAATCAAAAAAATACGGCAAGTATCCATAATAATCATTAATATCATCATACATCGTCTCTTCCATCCATGTCGCCGACATTTCCCACCAGTAAAGCCGCGCACTGGTTTCTGTTCCATCATATTCGGTGTAATCCATTCCAAAATGAATGGCATGGAAAAATTCGTGCGCTAATGTTACTCTAACGGCATCAAGTGGCCTATTGGTATATGGTTCAAAATTAAAATTATTATCAATAGTTATATATGACGTTGCACTTTGATTACTTGTAATTGTCGTCCTTTCACCCTGAGTAGCGCCATAATAGAATGATCCAAGATTGACGATATAAATATCATACAGGGAATCTCCCCCCTCAAGATAAAACCCATCTTTAGGGGGAACCGGATAACCAAGGGAATCAATTTCAAAAATCCGGACAGAATCGGCAATATCGGCAACCTTGTTGACATAATCAGGAATTCCATCGCCGCCAACAACGGTAGGCTGATAAACCGCATCAACACCGCTGACAGCGTAATGTATCTTAAAATAACCCGATGGAGAAACATAGAACCATGGCAATTCGGGACGCTGATCCACTTGTGATATAAGAGATTTATAAGCGCCGGTAAAATTTTCTTTATTAATAAAAACCTCAAAGGCAATGGAAGTCCCACAGTGAGGAATCCCCTGCGCATTTTCAAGAGATACGGGGAGCGGCCCTTTGCCATGAAGATAATTCAGACGATCCAATAAATCCTGCTGGTATTCTTCAGATAACTCAGCGGCGACAATGGCCTGACCTATAATAAGCAGGGCGGCAAATAGTGGAATAAATCTCTTCTTCAATGGCAACCTCTATTTTTTTCAAGTTTTTGTTTCATATTAATCAATATATCAGATGGCACTTTTTGGGCCCCAATCATACCAAAGCGGCCTTCTCTGCCGTGATAATCAGAACCGCCCGAAACGAGCATTTTATAATTCTTGGCCATCTCGGCAAACATCTTGATCTGATAAGTCGAATGATTGGGGTGATAGATTTCAATTCCGTCAAGCCCCGCGTGTGCCAATTGCTCGATATATGATTCTGCATTCCCAATTCCCGGGTGCGCCAAAAATGCAAGTCCGCCGACCTGATGAATCAAGTCAGTTGCCTCTTCAGGGATCATATTATCTTTGGCCACATAGGCCGGACAATTGTTTCCGATATATCGACCAAAGGCCGACTCATAGGTAGAAATAGCTCCCACCCGCAGAAGGGCGTCCGCGACATGCGGTCTGCCAATGGCTGAATGACCTGCAATTTCCAAAACCAATTCCAAAGGCACTGTTATTCCCATATCTTTAAGCTTCAGTAACATCTTTTCGCCTCGGCTGTTCCGTCGTTTTCGGAAAACTTCCAAGGCATCATTCAAGACCTCGGAATAAGGATCAAAGAAATATCCCAAAATATGTATATCATCTACATCTCCGCCAGCCGAAAGTTCCACTCCCGGAATAAGTTCCGGGTCATCTTTTCGCAACAACTCCTTTATTTTGAAATATCCCTGCACATTGTCGTGATCACAAAGGGCAAACGCTGAAAGCCCTTTCTGGCGGACAAGCTCCAGAATTTCCTGAGGCGCGGCCAATCCGTCTGAATAATTGGAATGAATATGAAGGTCAATCCAGCCATTCATTTACATTTTGCTTTCCACTATACCCTTTATTTCGCCGGCGAGAATATCGCTTTTCTCCTGAAGAATCCTGATTTCGAATTTCATCTTATCAACAAATTCCTTATCCTCAAATCCGCTAATATTTATTTTTACGTTATAGATAGCTCCCTCAATCGCCGCCTTGGCCATCAAGGCCGACACTCCGGCATCCGAAATAGAATTAACATTCCCCTTTTCGGCAACCTCTTTGGTCAGCTCCATAACTCTCAATGCCATTTGGGCGGTTTCAAGCGGTATCAGAGCCGCTCCTTTGGTGGCATTAAATATTTCCGCATTCCTTTTTCTAATATCATCTTCCGTATCTTTGGGGAGTTTGCGTGATGCCATTAATTTATCAAAGGCTTCGCCATCCTTTTTAATCATTTCGGTTAGTTCTGCCCTGAGATTTTCGGATTTATCGCGAAGTCGCTCCATGTCCTTTTCAACTTCAACATATTTCTTTTTGCCGATGGTAAGACGGCACACCATAGCGCTAAGGGCCGCCGCCAGAACTCCCGCTGATGCCGCAACTGAGCCGCCTCCCGGAGTCGGTGATTTTGAAGCCACTTCATCATAGAAATTCGATGTGGCGGCCTTTCCTCCAACACCGGCGCGTCGCATCTTCTCCTCAAGAACCTGATTAGGTGTGAAATTCTCAAGCCTCAGATAAAAATCAGCCACATCAAGCAGAGCCTGCTGTGGGACAAGTCCGATAATTTCAGACGAAAGCACATTCACACCGTACCGTGTCGCTTCCGATTTGATTGATTCGAAAACCCTGAATACCGGCGTTTGGGTATAATTCACCAGATTCATTGAAACCTGCGCCAGATTTCTTTCCTTGATGGAAAATCCCATCGCCTTGACAAAGCGATACCCGCCTTTGGCAAATCGAACCGCATTGGCGATTTTCCTGGCAATAGACACCCTATCGGTATCCAAATATACATTGAAAGCAACCAACGGAAATCTTACCCCAATGGCGGTAGCCCCTGATTTCAAATTCATTTTGGAAGGACCGAAATCTGGTTTACGCTCGGGATTAACCTCGATTTCATCTCGAATTCCCTCATATTCGCCTTTGCGCACATCGGCCAAATTCACTCTCTCCGGACGGGTTGCGGCCGATTCATAAAGATAAACCGGTATCTGTAATTCCTCGCCAATCCTTTTCCCAAGCTGATGTGCCAATTCAATTGCCTCAGCCTCGGTAAAATCCGAAAGCGGAATAAAGGGGCAGACATCGGTAGCGCCCATACGAGGGTGCTCTCCCTTATGCGTCTGCATATCAATCAATTCCGCCGCTTTTTTGTACCCGCGAAAACAGGCTTCAACCGCATCTTCGGGGGGACAGACAAAAGTGACCACGGCCCGATTGTGGTCGGAATCCATCTCTTTGTCGAGTAGAACCACCGTTGAAACTGAGGTTATTTCCGCGACAATTTGGTCTAATACTTCTTTTCGTCTTCCTTCAGAAAAATTTGGTACACATTCAACTAATCTTATCATGAAAGTCTCTCCATTAATCTATTTCGTCGAGGGAATATAAGAAATAAGGCCCCATGCCAAAAGGGGAATCATAATTTCGTGATGCCCAATAAAATTGAATCCCTTCCCGCCGGTTTCAGTCGGTCGAGATACGACATTCATAATGGGGCGATAATGGCTTATCATATCAAAATTGGCGGTGGTTAAATTCGATTTCTGCCTTTTAAGGTTACGGGCAATGGTTAAAGCCTTTAAAAACACCTCCGGCAATATCACCGCCGAGCCAATATTGGCTATAACGCCGCCTTTGTCGGCATCCATAAGCAGATTGGCGAGTATTTTAAAGTCCCTATAAGATGCTTCTGCGGCCGGGCCTGCTTTATAGACAGAATGCTGGGCAACAATATCAGTCCCAATTACCAGATGCACTGTAGCTGGAACTGCCATCTTATCGGCGAAAGCCAAAAGTGAATATTTTTTATATCTTGCCCTTTTTTCATTTATAAACCTTCCTGCCGCTTCACCCAAACCAAGGGAATATTTTTCTGCCAAAGTAACAACGTCGGCGAATAACTCCGCAGTTTGGCGGGACATTCCAAAAGAACCATCATTCAGTCCAATTGCAACATCTTCCGATGTTTTTCCGGCGAAAGCCAATTCCAAGTCATGAATCAAACCGGCCGAATGCAATGATATCCCCGTCACAATTTTTCTTTCAATTAATTCAATAATCAGGGGGGATAAACCAACTTTTATTACATGAGCGCCCATCATTAAATGAAATGGGAATCCCAATTTTCTGGCTTTGCCGACACGCCCGATAAATTCCATCAAATCAGCCGCTTTCAGATAATCAGGTAGAGATTCGAAAAAACCCTTGGCAGATGCCGCATTATAAAGCCTGCCAAATGATGCCACTTCCGCCTTGCTCTTCCTATTGGCAAGCGAAATTGTTTTAACCTTTGATAAATTTGCTTGTTTAAATCGACTCATAATTGGGAACTAAAAATCAAGAATTTCACCAAGACTATAATTTGTCAGTTCCGCCGCGATGGATCCAACTAACACCCGCGATTTCATTAGAACGGGAAGTTTAAGCCTATCATCGGTCAGCCATACGGTCAGTTTTCCTTCATGCTTGAAAATTCCTGATGTTAAAAGCAATGGTTCCACAACAATACAATCAAATTTCCCGGCAGCTACTTTGATTGACTCTTTCCTGCAAACCTTCACTTCTAAAGGATATTTTTTGCCATCGGTAAAATTCTCTATAAATATCGACCGACCAATTACCAAATCCTGGGTTCTTACATAATAAAGAATGGATAGGGCATCCTGAACATAAGGGGCGATATCAA
>JAGVEJ010000024.1 GCA_020058225.1 Candidatus Zixiibacteriota bacterium
AAAAAGTCTCAAGCCCTGCGCCGTAGGGAGTCTCTCCCTACGGAATTCCGTCAGGAAGGGATTCCTGACGGCGCATTTGTAGGGTTTTTCAACAAGCCCTATATGTCTGGGGTCGGATTTACCATTGATGTTGTAGTGATTTTGCGAGGGGCGCGGGGTCACACCTCGAACCAAGTTCTCGGCAAGACCCCCTCGCAACTTTGAATGGGGCGCATGCTCGCCCCGGCAAGCCCCTACGATTATCCACCGCAAGGGTTTGATAAACTATCTCTTGACAACAAACAATGAATCAAGCTCCTACGGTATCCTACTTCAACAACATCACAAAACAACTTAGGGGCAGATGAGGATTCGCCTGCGGCGAACCACCCACAATAATTTTTCAGCATCCTTTTCAACAACATTATTTTACAGTATGCTATTTTAACAACATCATTTTTCGGACACCTTCATAATCGCCCGATTTCAGCCTGTAAAAATAAACCCCACTGGCGACTTCTCTTTTTCCGTCATCCAAACCATCCCATATAACGGTATGATAACCGGCCGGCATATCTTTAAAAATCAAACCTCTTATTTTTTGCCCCAAAATATTATAAATATCCATTTCCACCGCGCCGCTCTTTGGCAATGAAAATCTAATAGTCGTCGATGGGTTAAAAGGATTGGGATAATTTTGAAACAAGGCATAATCCGAGGGAATTCCCTTTACCCCTTGAGCCTTCAAATAATCGGCGTTTCCGACAAGAAATCTTGCCGAAACAATATCATCGGGAATGACAATATCAATTTCGTTTGAAAGCCGATATTCGGAACCATCACTCAACACAAGCCAAGCATCCATATTGCCGGACATTTCCTTAATATTTCGAATATTCAAATGCCGGTCTGAATTGGGGCTTATTGAAATATGCCATATCATTCCATCATCGGACAATGGGCGGGCATCGATTCTTTTAGGCGAATTATTTTCGATACCTATAAAAGCAAAGCTAACACCCTCCGGAGCCATCGGCGGTTCGGCAAAATCAAAATCATCCTGACCATCCAAGGCATCAGAGCAAATCACGGCATAATTATGATTATCTTCATTTTGATTTGCTCTGAGCGAAAATTCAACCGCATAGATATAGGCATTATCAGAAAAATATGCTTGCCCGGCTATTGGTCGCGTTGGCGATACGCCATATTCGAGATACGGGAATAATACTTTCACGCCGCGCTTCTTTATATTGACAAAGAATCCATCCCACGCCTGCAGTAATGAATCAAAAGTATAAGCTTTCCCATTATACCAATAAGCGGCGTCATCCAACACACTCGCCGGATGACCGACTGCCACCGTACCGTTATCATCAAAACGCACCCTGACCCAATCGATATCAAATGGCAGTGGATTGGCCAACTGATTCCACCCCGAATCAAGATCAACTCCATAATATCTCAATGTGCCTATTTGACGATTGGGTATGAGAGAATATCCCTCAGCGCCGTATTTTTTCCCGCCGCGGGCGATTAGCCAGTAACCTTGCTCCGGGGTAACAGCCGCCGCCGATGGGTATTCATTATATCCGCCGGTATTGCCATTATAACTCCCAAGCCGCCACTGCTTTTTATCTTCGGCGCCAAGGTCATCCCCAAAAACAGCCTGAACAGTGTTCGAACCGGCAATATCTATCGGCACGCTTACAATTCTATAACTGGCCTCAGGCAAGGCGCTGGGGCGCTGGGCCTTTTCATTTGTCATCTGAGTAACGAATAGATAGGGGTTGGCGGAAGTCCCGATATTTATAGTCTTTATGCCCTTGACCAGTTGAATGTAGTACTCCATTCCTCTTGAGGTAAGAAGCGATGCAGGAATTGTATATGTAAGCGTATCGCCAACGCCGGGTGTCAGTACAACCTGAGTGTAGCTTGTTTGTCCGCCAAGTCGATAATTAAGGGTACCGGTGATATCATTGGCGCCGGATGCTATTTTTATGGTTTGGCCTGAGGCTGAAATGGTATCAATTGGCGTATATGTATATGCCGGCGATATAGTGATTTTGGCAATGGCGGTATCGCTTTTGCCACAGGAATCAGCCACAATAAGCTTTAATATATTGACTCCTTGAACCGGTTCGAAACAGACCGAGGCTCCGCTTAATGTCCCCCCTATGGCAGTCACCGATTGAATATTGTTATTGGCATCTCCCCAAGCAAATCCCGGATAACAAATCTCATCAAGATTCCAGACGGTTATAGATGTATCATTCGGGGCAGTCGCAAATGGCGGTTCATTGAAACTAACCGTGATGGTCGTTTTGCAGGTGTCTGTCAATCCACATGAATCCATCACGATAAAAATCAATTGGTTCTCACCTGCTGAGGGTGTAAAGCAGGCCGTGTCCCCGTTCAAGCTCCCGCCAATGAGTGTCTTTTCCGCAATATTATGATTTGTATCCGAAGCAGTAAAACCCGGTACACATATCGGCGAGCTATCGCAGACAAAAACCGTTCTGTTTCCCGGGCAGGCGGCTATTGGCGGCGTATTGCGTGAAATTCTAACCGTGGTGATACATGTGTCCGCCGCACCATAGGTATCGGTGGCTATAAGAGTTATTTCAATATCGCCATCGGATGTTGGGGTGAAGCAAACGGAATTATCATCTAGCACGCCGGGTGATACGGTACAAGTAGCAAGATTGCCATCGATATCACTGCAGGAAAACCCGGGGAGGCAGATTTCACCCGCGTCACATATTCGAATGGCGGTATCTCCCGGACAGGTGGCTGTCGGAGGATTGTTGGCCATAGCCACTCCCCCAAAAAGGGCGGCGACCAACCCACCCGACATCTGATATGAAGCGGAACCGGAGATGCCGGAGGGCGTTAAGGGGGAATTACCTGTGAGCGAATATGAGGCAGAGGCGGATGTCCCGCCACCTGAGACGGGGTGGCTTAATGGAATCTTATAATTTCCGCTTTCTACTTGCCCCATCGCTCCAAATGTAAGAAAAAGCAGGCAATTAACAATTAATATTATCTTAATAATTATTCTCATTTGTCCGTCCTTTTAATGCCCTCGATTTTTCCAGGGCTATATACAATAGCAGCAGGCATGCCATCAATACTTATACGACTTATCATTTCTGCCCGGCAGGCAATGTATTATCATGGGAAGGAGATATCGGCAGAGAGACAGTACCATAAGCGGTCGGAAAATACATGGCTGTAAATTGCAGATCAAAAAATACATCATTTGCATCATAGCCCACATGTACCCTGGCATTAAAATAATATTTATATGTCCCTGCGGCGGACACTGTAAAAGGCCGATGGCAATCCAATGGCTGTGCATATTGAACACCGGAAGGCATACCCGATGGAATGATCACCCACGATATTCCATAAGTAGAATAATTGATTGATGCCCTGGTTCCTGAAACCTGAAAATATATATGATCCTCAACTCCGTTTGTGTGGTTAATAAGCACCGTTGTTTGCGCCCAAACAATTATATAACCAGCGGCGGGCACTGTTATTGACACGGAATCTAGAGCAGTCGCTACACCACTACCTCCAAATCCACGAAAGGTGTTTGCAGGGGGTGTCGCCAAATATACTATCCCCGGCTCATCTTTTATATCCGCGCTTGTTATCGTCCCATCCTGTACCTTTGCCGAATTTACGGCATTATCGGCGAGATCGGCATTGGCGATTGTTCCGTCAGAAATTTTTGCGCTGGTTACGGCATTTGATGCTATATTTGTCGATGCCACCGCACTGGCCGTTATTTTCGCGCTTGTTACTGCCCCATCGGCGATTTTGGCGCTTGTTACTGCCTCATTAGCCAACTGCGTCGCCCCAATTACGCCACTCGCTATGGTGGGACTGGGGTAGGTCCCGCTGAGGCTCCCCCCTGCCGTACCGGTTGGAGGGAAAGTAACGTCATCGGCGATTTTTGATTGAGTCACCGCGCCATCCTTAATCTTCCCCGAGGTGACGACACTGTCCGGAATATTGGCCGCGCTAATGGCATAAGGGGCAGAAGTTACAAATTGGCGGGGAATCATCTCGGCGTCATCGCCAACCTTAATGCCAATGAACCGAACGCTTCCATCAAAAACAACCGAGCTTAAGGGGCGTGTATTGCCAAGCTCGATTGTGAATATCCCTTGATCGTTCGGGGCGACTGATAATGTTTCGGCCCAGAGTGCGGTTCCGCCTGAGGCGCCGACATAGACGGAGAAAATAACATTGCTGACCGCAGTAATTGGGTCGCCTGTGATATTGGTCAATCGCCCCTGATAAGCCATAGTTGACGGCGCTTGAGCGTAAATTTCTGAAACAGTAACCCCAATTAATACCAAAGCCAAAATAATTATCTTCTTGTGCATTCCTTGTTCCTTTCTATTCCATTTTTTATTTTCAATTAATCACTAATGAAAAATATTTCCGATCATTTTGTTGGATGTGGCGGAAATGATGGCAAAGTATCTACCGTCGCGGGTGTCCCCGTATCACCACCGCCACCGCCGGCCAAAACTGCCACCGCTCCGCCGACAACTCCGACCCCAAGCACGATGGCCCACCATTTCGTGTACCAAGGCTTGCCGCCTTCTTTGCC
>JAGVEJ010000206.1 GCA_020058225.1 Candidatus Zixiibacteriota bacterium
GTCTTGGAAAAGGGGTGATTCCGGGGAAACTATGCCATAATTGCGGCGGCTCGGGAAAAATAAAAATGCGCAAGAAAATAAAAATCAATATACCGGCCGGCGTTGAAGATGGCGGCAAAATTCGACTTCGCGGAATGGGAAACCCGGGAACCAATGGCGGGCAGAATGGAGATCTGATTGTGGCGGTAAATGTAAAAAAACATCAGCAGTTCGAGCGCAAGGGGAATGATATGTACACGAAGGTGATTATCTCATATCCTCAAGCGGCATTAGGGTGCAAGGTAAATGTGAAAACCCTTGCCAAAGAAGTCAATTTGACCATTCCGCCCGGCACGACGCATGGGACATTGCTTCGCCTGAAAGGGTTGGGCTTGGCGGTTGATGGAGCACAAGGCGACCAGTATGTTGAAGTGAATATCGACGTGCCGAAGAATTTGACGGCGAAGCAGAAGGAGTTATTGGAGGAGCTGGCGAAGACGATGTGAGGGCATGGATATATGTATTGTTTTAGGGGCAGATGTGGATTCGCCGCGGCGAACCGCCCATAACAACATACACTTTTTCAACAGTCCCCCCAAAGGGGGGGGGAAACTTGTCGGGTAGCGATCGGCTCCCTTGATGATTTGTAGTTGCACGGCGTTGACGTGCATTAATCGGATGGACACGGCAACGCCGTGTCACTACGACTACACTCCACGATAAATGAATTTTTTCAAAACCGGTAACTTTTTCAACAAACCCCTTGCGGTGGGTAATGGTAGGGGCGCATGGCATGCGCCCTTGCCCCACCACACAAAATCACTATCAAACCGATGGTAATTCCGACCTTTGTACCCCACCCAGAGCTCGCCAGTGGCGAGCGGCGGGTGGGTTCTTCATTTCTCTCCTCATTTTGCATCCTTACAAAATCACTACAACCTTGATGGTAATTCCGAGCCAAGACATATATATGAAGGGATATGAATTGCTTTTTGCCAAAGAGGACAAAATAAAAAATAAAAAAACGAACCCAATTTCGACATCTCCCGCAAAGCCAAGAGGTTAGCCGCTTTCCCCGTGGCTTCGTTTCATTCCGATGCGACCTTTTCCTCTACCTCGGGCAGAACCTGTTAAATAGATAGATATAATAATTGAAAAATAATATCGACAAAAAAAGAGGGCGCTACTCTGGTTGGGTAGAGGGGGCTAGGAAACTACCCAGGGACAGCAGAGAGTCACCCTCGTGATTTTGCTTACAAATTAAGGATTACACTTACATTGTCAAGATTTTTTTTATTTATTTTATGGAATTTCCACATAATCGGTATAGTGAGCCATTATAAATGCTAACTTAATCTTTCTACCAGCGGACTACTTTTACCGGGATGGTCAATCTTAACTCCGGTTTTGTAGCATAAATTACCGTAAAATTAGTGAAATATGTCCCCTTATTTATTCCCTCTCTTATAGTTACGGTAATTATCTCATTTTCTTTATCGCTGATTTCTCCCTCATATTTATTTAGAGAAAACATATCGTTAGGCTCTTTCATAATTGTATAAGGGACATCATCATCGGAAAGATTAATTAGCCTAACATCCTTGGAATTCTGCCCTTGCAGAAAGACTAAATATTTGGGTTCTGAGGTATGTAGCCTATGAAAAAATTCAATGTTGGCCGAATATTCCAAATCTATTTGTGGGTTATCAGGGTCATTGGTATATATTGTCGCTTTTTTTGTCGTTGTGCCGTAAAATTCCTTGGTATGAAAGACAATTTTGATCTCCGATGAATCGTGTGGAGGAATAAGTGTATCTTTGGCAGAAACAGATGTACAATCACAATTAGGATTAATCTTGATAATTTTCAGGGGCTCGCTTCCGGTATTTTTAAATTTATAATAATGAACAATCTTTAAATCAACCGGCGCTGAACCAAAATCCCAAAATTTATGATCAAATAAAATTGATGGTTTACTTACGCCGGCGGCGCTGATAACACTCATTATTAGAATTATTAAAGTGAATAGAACAACCTTCTTTAGCCAAAATATCATATTGCCTCCGCTTTGCTTTTTAGGAATCCTTGTTCCTTCATCCAGAGATCATTAAAGCACTTGCTCAAGTATCTTGTGCCTGAGTCGGGAACAATTACCACAATAATATTGGAACTATCAAGATTTGTGGCTACCTGTCTGGCCGCCCAAATTGCGGCGCCGGATGAGCCGCCTGCTGAGATACCTTCATCACGTGCCAAGTCGCGAACCGTATTGAAGGCATATTCATCGGATGTGGTTATTACTTCGTCAACCAGCATTGGATGCAGAGCTTCAGTCACGGTATCGGATCCAATTCCTTCGACTTTATAAGCCTCGGCATGTCCCACCGCTTTGCTTTTGATATACTCCGCGAAAATTGAACCAGCCGGATCAACGGCAATCGCTTCTATCTTTGAATTCTTTTCTTTAAGAAATTTTGCTGCGCCGGAGAATGTCCCGCCCGTCCCGATGCCTGCCACAAAATGCGTGATTTTCCCATCGGTATCTTCCCAAATTTCGGGACCGGTAGTCAGATAATGCGCCATGACATTATCCTGATTATGATACTGATTCATGTGGAAATACCCATGTTTTTTGGCCAGATTAATGGCCATCATATAGCAACCTTCAGGGTCTTCATGGTCAACATCAGAGCGTGTTACAATAACTTCGGCGCCATAGGATCTGATAAGGTCAATTTTTTCTTTGCTGGTCTTATCAGGAACGGTCAATATGGCCTTCAGCCTCAAAATGGCGGCAATCATGGCCATCGCTACGCCGGTATTACCGGAAGTATTATCAATGACGGTATCACCCTGTTTGATTTTGCCGTCTCTCATGGCCTTCTGAAGAATATAACTTGCCATCCTGTCCTTGACTGAACCACCCGGGTTAGTGAATTCCAGCTTGGCCAGCATTAAGGGACCGCCTTCGGAAAGCCCATTATTGATTTTTACAAGGGGGGTTTTCCCAATAATTTTCAATACATTTTCAAAATATTTCATAAGTCCACCTTCTTTTCTTTATAACATTTTATGCAATCTTAGTTTCAATTTCAACTCAATAATTTCATTCCGATTTATGTGAAACTTTTTACCTTGACAAACATTACTTGCAAACCCTTTTTAGGGATTGCTCAGTCAGGAGGAAAAATGAAAGGTTTTTTGTTTATAATTGGAATATTCAGTCTGTTATTAATAAATACGGCATGCAATAAAGATGGGGATAAAATAGCTCAGCTTGAAAAAGAGGTAATTGAAGCTGAAAATGAGAATTACATTCAGACAGATACTAAAAAGGCAAAGAGCGCTATTGAGACATCCGAAATACGAAATCGCCAATATGCTTTTTCTCCCGATATGACTCCTGATGAAACTGTTATTTCTAATAATAGCAAGCCTGAGTCATCGCCTATTATTTCTATATCCACAGCCGAAGCCAAAAATATGTCGGAAATACCTGAACCGATGCAGACAATTACATCAGCAAATATTATTCAATCGAGCAAACAAATTACGCGGCAGGGGTATGCGGTTCAGATTGCTTCAATGACAAATAGAACAGAAGCCGAAGAATTATGCGGGACTTTTATCAATAGGGGGTATGAACCATTCATTACTGCTACGACAGTGCATGGCCGGGAATATTTCAGGGTGCGCATTGGAGATTTTAATGGGTATTCAGCGGCCAGAAGGTTTGGCGCTGAATTGAAAAGCAAGTTTTCGGTTGAATATTGGGTTACAAAAAATTCTGAATAAAAAGTCATAAGTGTCGAAACTCCCAACCAAAAGTCGGGATAGGTACAGGGATTTCAATCTTTTATCTAATTATTACAATTTTCCCGCCAGAGGAGTCCGCCTGCGCGGACTGCCAACGCTATTTCCCGTGACTATAAAGACAGAGCTTTTGAGAAACGCTATATTATTTTTTCAGATACCTATCAAAAAACTCCACCATTTTAGTATAAAGTTTTATTGTATTTGGCTGTTTCGATACGCCGTGTCCTTCATCGGGAAAAATAAGTGAATCCACTACCCCGCCGTTATCCTGAATTGCCTTTATAATCTGGCGGGCTTCACCGACGGGAACCCGTGGATCATTTTCACCGTGCGCTACCAGCAAAGGAGTTTTGATGAGATTGGCCTTATGAATAGGGGAGATGGATGCCAAGAAGGTGGAATCCTCCAATGGGCCGTATTCCGATGTGCGTAGATAGCGTCGGTAATCGGCTGTCCCTTTCAAAAAGGTAACAAAGTTGGCAATGCCGACTTCATCCATGGCGGCGGAGAACAATTCCGGATATTCGGTGATGGCGGCTAAGACGACATATCCGCCATAGCTGGTACCTTTAATACCCAGCATACCTATTTTTGAATAACCATTTTCTATCAGATAATCACAACCGGCTTTGATATCCTTTATAGAATTCAAGCGGTTTTTGTAATTATCCATCGCCAAGAATTCATTTCCATAGCCCGATGATCCTCTTATATTGGGCGCCAAGACACCATATCCATTCATCAGCATATATTGGAAATTCCGTTGGAAATATGGCCTGAATTGGCCTTCCGGTCCGCCATGAGCGTGAATTATGAATGGAATCGGTTGTCCCTGATAATTGGGAGGAAGAAAAAGAAAGGCCGGAATCTCCAAACCGTCAAAAGATTTGTATTTAATCAACTTTGGCTCGACAAATTGGGAAAAATCTATGCCCGCAGTTATGGAATAGGTTAATTTTTTCAATTCTTTGCTGTTCCCATTCCATTGCCAGATATCTGGATTTTGGGTGGCGTTGTTGAAGCTGAAAAATAGTTTGCCATCATCGGTAATAACAAGCTCGCTGAAAATGCCATCCAATGGTGGAACGGGGAGCGGTGTCTTATTCGCAAGGTCGAATAGTTTCAGGCGCGAATAACCGTCTTCATTGGTCAGCCATCCCGTAAATTTGCGATTATCTGAAAAACTCATTTCCTCGATGGTCCATTTTGATTCCGGATCAAGAAATTCGATTTTCTTGGTGGGAATATCCAGAACAGCGCGTTTGGGAATACCTTCGTTATTACCATTGGAGATTATATAGGCGGTTTTTCCATCGGGCAAAATAGTGGCGCTCTCAAATAAAACGTCTCCTTGATGAGGGGTAAGCAATTCCGTCTCTCGGGAACCGAGGTTTACGAGATAGAGGTCGCTATTGGAATTTGACAGGAGATGGCCAACAATCAAATATTTTTCATCAAGGCTCAAGTCATAAATAAAATTAGAGCCTTCCATGTCGAAAATCTTAATATCATCCGATGATGAAAATCGTCGCAGATAAATTTTAAAATCTTTTTTATTTTCAATATTGGAACGGTAATAAAATCCAGAGCCGTCTCGTAGCCATGCAATAGAGCCATATTGTATTTGTGGGTTATTGGTTAGTTTTTCAATTCTGCCGACATGGGTATCAAGAAGATAAAGTTGAGATTGCTCGGAACCGCCTTTGGAGGCGCCCACAATGGCCCATTTGCCATCATAGGATAACGAATACCAGTCAATGCCATCATCAAATAATGTCAGCTGATATGGCCATCCTTCTTTTGTAATACGATATAGCTGGGATGCTCCGGTCATCGAACTGCGAAACAAGACTTCTCCCGTTGTCTTATTGATATAAGGCGAGCCACAACTTCCAATTTTCATAAAAGTACCGATATCGGGGAGATATGGCTGCAAATTTATGGAATCCGCATTTTCGCCAATACCAATTTCAGGCATAATGGCGACCAAAAGAATGATAAATATCATGTCTATTATCAAATCAAATGGTTTCAGTCGCTTCCTCATAAATAAGTCCTCCTTAGTGGTTTTTTAACCTATTTTTATAATATAATATACACATAATATTTTTCTTGGTTACATATAATGGAATAAAACTTGACAAGATTGGTTTTTTTTCTTATAATTATAATGGAACTTGTTGGATGTATTTAAATACATCGTTTTCAAGTTGACACCGACGATCCTGCGTTAAGCGTTTGATTCTTTTTATTTGAATAAAGCGACAATATATTTGTCAATTGGCGGTTAAGAGAATCTAATTAAAAGAATCCTAAATTGGAGGGACAAAATGAAATTCAAGATTCGCCTCTTCATTTTGGCGTTGCCTTTGTTTATGGCCTTTAATGCAGATTTGTCGGCTGTCTCGCCTCAAGCGATTAACTATCAGGGGCGGTTGACCGATGCCTCTGGCGATCCCGTAGCCGATGGCAATTATTTGATAAAATTCAAAATCTATGGCAGTGCCGCAGGCAATGATTCGCTCTGGTGGAGCGGATTTCAAACAATAGCAGTTGCCAATGGGCTATTTTCATATCAGCTGACCGTGCCATCTTGGCCGAATGGCATTTTTGCTTATGATACGACGCGATATCTTGGCATTACCGTTGGTATTGATCCGGAGATTTCGCCCAGATCAAGATTTATTTCAAACGCCTATTCGTACTCGGCAGTACACGCGGACACCGCCGTGATAGCTCTTACCGCCAACAATGTGGCCAATGGCTCAATAGTAAATGTCGATATAAATGCGGCCGCCGGCATTTCGGCTTCGAAAATATCTGGTACGGCGGCGACCCTTAACGCCTATCAAACGTTTACCGCGAATAATACTTTTATGGGCGCTCTGGCAATATTCGACAGCGTCTTTTATGCCGACAACAACGGTATCAGAATCGGCGATCCGGATCTGCCGACTACAGGCTCATTGATTCGCGCAGAGAGAAATTATTATACTCTGGATGCAAGATATGGCCTGGAATCAAGGCTTTATAACGGCAATTCAGGCTTACTTTACGGAATTTATTCCAAACTTGATAGAGGGGCTAGCGCCGGCGGCAATGTTTATGGCGTTTATTCCGACGTTGATTGCGATGGAGCAGGCAGATATGGCATACTTTCATCCGGATCAACAACTACCAATGGCATTGGAACTGGAACATCATATGGCATTTATACAGAAGCGATGGAAGGCACCACCGCTTTTGGGATTTATGCCCGAGCCTTAAGTGCAAATACCAATTGGGCCGGATATTTTGCCGGCAATGTCAATGTCACCGGTACATTAAGCAAGGGCGGCGGCGCTTTCAGGATTGATCATCCGCTCGATCCGGAAAATAAATATCTCCAACATAGTTTCGTGGAATCCCCGGATATGATGAATATCTATAATGGCAATGTTATTACCGACGCTGATGGAAATGCTACAATAAATATGCCGGATTACTTTGGCACCCTAAATATGGACTTTAGATATCAATTGACTGTTATCGGTCAGTTTGCGCAGGCGATTGTAGCCGAGGAAATTTCCGAGAATAAGTTCTCTATTCAAACAGATAAACCGAATGTAAAGGTCTCATGGCAGGTCACGGGTGTTCGAAAAGACAAATGGGCGGAACAAAATCGAATTCAGGTTGAAGTTGATAAGCGGCCGGAGGAAGTCGGCAAATATGCGCATCCGGAAGCATATAATCTGCCTATCGAAAGGAGTATTGATTATGAAAATATCAGACAGTCGCATGAGCGAGAACAGCATGAGAATACAGTTGAAACAGAATAATTATTGAATCCAATTTTTCAATAGGAATGGAGGAAGAAATGAATAAAATGAAAATTACTAATCTGTCATTGCAATTGATAATATTCTTTCTGGGGATTTCTGTGATTGCGGCGACTCCGCAATTAATTAATTATCAAGGCCGGCTAACCAATGCATCAGGATTGCCTTTAACCGGAACATATTCCGTACAGTTTACAATCTATGACGCCGCAATTGTCGGAAACTCCAAATGGACGGAAACTCAAAATGTCA
Source organism: Candidatus Zixiibacteriota bacterium (assembly GCA_020058225.1). Lineage (GTDB taxonomy): Bacteria > Zixibacteria > MSB-5A5 > GN15 > PGXB01 > JAGVEJ01. The sequence continues at coordinate 7,866 of JAGVEJ010000206.1, forward strand.
CTTCCGATGCCAACGGGATATTTTCGATCCTTCTTGGATCAACCATAGCGCTTCTTGATACGGTCTTTATTGACACTACTCGCTATCTTGGAATTAGGATTGGGGCGGATCCAGAGCTTTCTCCTCGCACGCGGATTGTAACCTCCGCGTATGCTTTCAGAGTTTCAACCGTTGACAGCGCACGGGGAGGGAATATTAAGGGTCAGCTTTCTATTGGACCCGATCATTTTAATACCGGTGATTATACGTTTATCGCCGGATATAACCATAAAAATAATGGCGCCGACTATGCCACAATCGCCGGAGGTAATAGAGATACGCTTTCTGGATCTTATTCGGCGATTGGCGGGGGACAATATAATGCGACCGGATCAAATTATACGGTTGTTGGCGGTGGCACACATAATCGGGCCGAAGCAATTTATGCAACGGTTGGAGGCGGGCAATATAACCTGGCGTCGGGATCAGCATCATGCGTACCCGGCGGCAATAGAGACACCGCCAGCGGCATTTCTGCGACCGCCATTGGCGGATATAATAATAACGCTTCCGGTGAGTTTTCATTTGCCGCAGGATACAGGGCGAAGGCAGACTATATCGGTAGCTTTGTCTGGGCCGATTACAATATGGCAGATCAATCTGCCGGCGGTCCAAATCGTTTTGTTGTTCGCGCGACCAATGGCGCATTTTTCCCTGCAGGAAAGATAAATGTTGGTGATGCGGCGGGAAACGCAACTACGATTAGTAAGGGCGATTATCGCGCTGATAACAGCATCGTAGCTTGGGGGAAAGTAACCGGATCAACAGGATTTGTTAGTACCAATGAATATGGGGTCTCCGATGTGGTTCGAAACAGCGCCGGAAACTACACTGTTACTTTGGATATTGCCGCCGATGCCGCATCAAATCTCATCCCGATGGCAATAGCAGAAATTGACGCCCCCCCTAATTCAGCGGCAACGGTGCGCATCGTATCAATTAACCAAATCGGTGAATCCACTTTTATTGTATTTATCAATAATGGAAGTTTTACGCTCACGGATAATGACTTTGTTTTTTGGGTGACGGCGCGGTAATCTGAAAATGCATAATTAGCCGATTGTGAAATACCTTGAGTTTAAGGACATAAAGGAATTGCTTGTCAAAAAAGAGAGAATGACTATACTATTTGAAAATCAGGAGGGTTGGCGATGAAAAAGATTTTGTATCAAATATTATCCGCAGTATTGATATTTCTATTGCTCTATGTTGGCAATATCCTGGCCGATGAAAAAGCCGGCGAGCAGATTAAGTGGCAGGTGTTGTCCGGAGGCGGGACAAAGGGCGCTTCAACCAACTATAAATTGGATGGTACTGTCGGACAAACGGCCGTGGGGAAAGGGGTATCCACCAATTATAATCTTTTGCATGGCTATTGGCAGGATTTCGCTTCAGCAAGCTGTTGTGATAAGCCCGGAGACGCCAATAATAATGGAACAGTTAATATTCAGGACATTACATATCTCATCAATTACCTTTATAAGGGAGGCCCTCAGCCTCCATGCCTGGAAGAAGGGGATGCCAATGGCAGTGGCCTTACTAATATTCAGGATATTACCTATTTGATTAATTTTCTCTATAAAGGCGGCCCAGCGCCCAAATGCCCGTAGAGATTAATATTTTTGTTTTGGGCAAACCCAAATAAAAAAAGCCCCCGCAATTCAGCGGGGGTTTTTTTATTTGAATCAAATCTCAAAGGGGGTGTTAGCAAGTCATAAAATTATTACTTTCCGGTCGGTGGTCTCATCGATGCTTTTGTTCGCGGTTATGGGAGATTCTTCGCCTTGCACTCGAAGATAAAATTCGCAATGTAGGCACGATATTCGATTATTGCGACAAATCATGGCTCCGGTTTTCGAATTAGCGCTATTTAGAGTCCAGCAAATTCGGCCGGCGCCGGTTCCTCCGTTGATGCCATCATATTTCATCAGCTTGGGTACAGGGCATTCGCCATGAATTTTGCTAAAAATACCTCCCGGTTCCATCCCACAATTTCGGAATTCCCAGCAGTTCAGTTTGGCGCTCATTGATCATCTTTCCTCATCTTCGATTAGTCTTAATATGGGAGCAAATCGGCTCGAAGACTTCAACTCTGCCAATTCCTGCGGACTGGCAATGACCTTATAATCGGCATAGACCCTTTTAAGTTTTTTTACATCATCCAAGGCGAGATAATTTAGCATCATATATTGATATAAATAAGGGTCATTTTGATTTTGCTTATAGGCATTTTTGAAATGCTTATCCGCCTGTTTGTTATTTCCTAATCTATAATGGCTAACGCCGCATCCAAACAGCGCCGGATAAAACTTATCATCGATTTTGAGGGCCGACTCAAAATCAGTCAGAGCCGGCGAATATTCGCCATTATCCAATCTGGCGCCCCCGCGGCCGACCAGAGCAATTTTATTTTTTTGTTCATAAGATAAGGCGGAGTTAAATGCACTCATGGCTTTGGCGTTCAATTTGCCAATTCTGTAGATTTCGCCCAAGCGGATGTAGTCCTCAGCCGCCTTTTCAATATTTCCTATTTTGGCATAGGCTTCAGCCCGTTTCTGATAAGCATCTTTGGAGCTTGGCTGAATCGTAATAGCGCCGGAATATTCATCGATAGCCTTCTGATAGTCGCCTGCGGCAAAAGCCAAATTGCCCTTTATTAGATGGTCTTCGGTAGAAGCGGCCTCCAAGGCATCGTTTGAAACAGCCCGCAAATTGGCATTGATGGTGACAGTTTGATTCGGTTTCAAGTCTATTTCGGCCGAGTATTCTGAAAATCCGGGCTTATCGATTTTTACCACATGCGAGCCGGAGGTGATTTTTTGATATATGTTATTGCCGCTTCCAATTACCTTGCCATCGACTGATAACCGGGCATCAGAAACATTGGCAACCAGTTCAATTTTTCCAAATCCCGATTGAGTTTTTGATGGCGGTTCAGTCTGACCGGTTCTTCTTTCTTCTACTACAACTGCGGTGGATGGTATGGATCTTGGTCCGCCGACTTCAGCCTTTTCAATAACTGCGGAGCCTGATGGTTTGGCTTCTCCAAAGGCCATAAGGGTAACCTGAGCGGACGTAACAGTGGCATTGGTTTTTCCTACTCTACTTCCACTCAACTCATAAACCAATTCGTAAGTGCCGGTGGGGACAAGTTCAAATCTGAAAAACCCTTGAGCATTGCTTCGAGTAGTTTTATTTAAGGTGGGAATGGAAACCCTGGCACCTTCGAGATAAGGTTGACGATTTTCATCAAGGATAAAGCCGATAATTTCACCCTCTCCTGAGATAGTGGGATTGATAAATTGCAGTCCGATTATGAAAAGGGCAATGGCCATAATGCCGGCAAAGAGGCCGACAGCCATTTTTTTGCCTAATTGCTTCGGTTTAAGCAGATAAGGTTTATCATTTATAATCAGCTCATCGCCCTCATGCAAAAAGGCATTGCCGACCAACTGTATGAAATTCCCCCTAAAAAAGGCGACGCCCCTGATTTTTTGTGCTTTCTGAACTCCTGATAAATGAGCAGGATCTTCGATTGCTCTGATTCCCTCAGGTTGAGGCGAGATTCTATCGATTGGGTGTTTATCAGTCGTTACATTCAAAAGGGTTCGGTCGGGCTTTTTCTGGCCTTCAATCAAATTGGTTGCGGTTGATTTATCCGCAGGATGTTCTTCGGTTTGATAAAGGTTTTTACGGATATTTGCCAACTCTTCTTGAGAGAGTTTTTTAAATTCAGCCTTTTCTTTAGTTTCAGGCTTTAACTTAGCAGTAATAGGTTTCTCGGCCGGCGGGGTAGAATAATCTGATACGGGCGGAATCGGTGGCGCCGAATCGCCAATAAGCTGTCTCTCAGTGGTATTTGATTTTGGCCGACTTATTTCATTTGCCTCATCCTCCAGAAGGCTGGCAGTACTTCTAATTTGGAGGTCGTCATCGGAAGGTGGAGCGTTTCCCACTTTGCTCTCAGAACCAATAAAATCCGGGGCGGCGCTATGAGCGGTTTCCGTAACCACGAAATCAGCTTCCTCTTTAATAGGTGTAGAATTATTCTTTTCCTGAGATAATCCTTCATCTAAAGGCGCCCCGCATTCGCGGCAAAATTGCGCTCCATCAAAAATATTTTTTGTTTTGCAGTTTAGACAGATTTTCAATTCCAACTCCTGAAATTTATTTGGAATTCATTTAATCTAATTATCGTCCTTAAGCGTCAATTACTTTAGATTTAAGGGATTAAGAGATTATGCCTTGATGATTTTTATAAATTAAGGCTTGACAGCCGGAATTCTTTGAGGTATAATCGCTTGTTGATTTTGGAAATACTATATTTGAGGAGGAAAAACCTGTATGCACGGGCGCTATAACCGCTTGCTATTCTTAGTATTATCTGCTTTTGTGGTTTCGAGTTTTTGGGGGTGCTCTCAGCCCGATAATATTGTGGCGCCGGCATCAACCACAAAATTTGTTCTGAGCCCAGAACGACTCCCGTCTCCGCCAGAGGGGATGGTTTACGAGTTGTGGGTGAAAAATGACGATGGCCAACCAATATCTTTGGGCAAATTCGATTGGAATGATGAGTTATATCGTTTTTATGATACCGCCGGCAATCGTATTGATTCGATATGGACGGTGGGTTTTGATGCTCTTAAGTATAAATACTTATGTATCTCCGTTGAGAATTATCCCGATCCTGATCCTGCCTCTATGGGTCCAATAATGTTACAGGATACAATAGTGGATCCTTCTAAAAAGCCAATCAAAATGTTGTTCCCTGTTGATTTATGGTTGGGTGTGGCGCGCTATTGTGTACAATCTCCAACAGATGCCGAGCGACTTGAGAAGGATGGAAGTGGAATATGGTTTGGGCTATATACTTCTGATACCTTATGGATTTATGATACCACTTATTCATATATTCAATATGATATATACAATGAAAATCAGTTTAAAAAACGGCCTATTGATACTTTAGGATTTGATACTAATTTTGATCCACCACGTCCGATATATGATTCCGCTGTTCTTGATGCCCTTTCGCATTTGTTGGATACAATTGCCTCTACAAATGCCCGACAGGTAATTGACTCACACTATGTTATTTCTATGGATACATTTGTGCATATCGGTTCAGTATTCGATTATGTGACGGTACCGGTAAATGTATCCTACGATACAATTTATGATACCCTGCCAATTATGAGGAGAAATGGAACTGAGGTTGATTCCGTTATTGCAGTTCCGCCTCTGATCGATTATGAACATACCGCATGGACAATTTATACAATAGTGAGTCATAAAATTACTGTTGAGAGATTTTTGCCGGATTATCAGGATTTGCCCAACATGAGTGAAGCCGGGCCCGGTGGAGTGGACCTGGGATGGCATTATAAGGGCTGGGTATTATCGCCATATTTGGAGCCACAATCGGCATTTGCTTCCCTCACCAAGCCCTGTTGGGGCAAAACAGTGATAGAAAATTGGTTGGATCCTTCAGATGGAGGAATAATAACCACCGGCTCGTTCAAGAGTTTTGAGGCGCCTGATGATGGTAACCCCTATTCCATGAATAAGAGGGTTCCATCAATTCCCGGCGAGGATTTTCTGATTAGTTTGCCTATGGGTGTTAATGAAATCTCATTTGCAAGTGAAACTGATCGTGAGGCAGAGGCCGGGACTGTAGTAATTACCCTTGAACCCGATAATTATAATAATCCATCAGCTAATTTCCCCTTGGTACTTTTTGTCTCGAGTCATCGAATTCCGAGTTATGACTTCATTTCCGATACATCCTCCGTTCAGGAAATGACTCTCCCGATGTTGAATCTCTATAGAGCTGTGGATGATGACATAATTGGATTCCCGGCAATTCATGTGACGCTTATTCGTGAATAAAATCAATCCGAATTTCCCAAGGCCGGCATGAAACATTGCCGGCCTTTTTTGTTATAGAAATTAACCAAAGGTATTGATTTATGATATTCTTCAGATAAATTATAAGTATCAACTGAGTATATTTCGAAACTTGCAAGCTATTAATTCGTATCAATATGGAGAAAGATATGGAACAAGAGAACATACCCACAATGTCTGTGAATGAAGAAAGACCGGGGATATTGGAAAAATTTTTGATGGTCTTTGCTTCTCCCGCAAAATTATTTTCTTCTATAGGGGGAAAATATGAATGGATGGTTCCCTTTGTAGTTATCATTGTCATTGGCGCAACTCTGAGTCAAGGGGGATATTTTATCAGGCCCATAGCGGCGCGGGATATGTATCCGGTGATGATGCGCAATATCGAAAAATGGAAAGCGCAGATGAGCGAAGAGCGATTCAATGAAGTGAAGCAAAAAGTGGATCAGAGTTTTAAGGAAGCTTTTGCAAATCCCATCAAATGGTACTACATACCGCTTCAGGTAGTAATTCCATTTATCATATTTTCCGTGATTGCGGGGATTGGTTTGCTATTCGGTAATTTCATGTTTGGCGGAAGATGCAATTTCTGGACGGTATTTACCATTGTGGCCTTTGCGGCGCTTATTGGGTCATTGGGGGATTTAATTAAAGGCGCCTTAATGATTGCAAAAAATACTTCAATTATCTATACCGGATTGGGATTGCTAAAACCAGAGGATGATGGTTCTTTTATTTACTACTTGTTCAGACAGATAGATTTATTTGCGATATGGAATATTGCAATTACATCTATTGGATTCAGTGTCGCCTATAAAATGAAACCAAAGCGATTTGCATTCGTATTTTACGGCATGTGGTTTTTATTTATATCTCTGGTGGCCGCGGCAAATCTCTTTACCGGCGGAACAATCGTCTATTAAAATAGGAGAATATTCAATGCCTAATAAAGCAATTGGGGGATTAATAATAGTATTTGCGGCGATGTTTTTCTTTGCCGGCGCGGTATCGGCTAAAGTTTTAACCCTCGATGAATGCATAGAGCTTGCCTTGAAAAATCATTTTGAAGTAGTTCAAGCAAGGGGGCAGGTGAAAATAGCCGATGGCAATGTTTGGCAGGCTTTTGGGGCATTTTTGCCTTATATCTCGGCATCTGCTTTAGATATTCAGAACAATGGCGAGGATTTTATTAACCATGTACCAAAACTGCACTTATTGCCTGATAGTTTTGTTGTTCCTATTGTGACCGATAGCTTTTTGGATGATGATTTTAAGCGAAGCTTTTCTATGGGTTTTTCCGCAGAATTAACCCTTTTCAACGGTGGACAGAATATATTTAATTACATGGGCGCTAAGGCAGATAAAAGTTACTATGAATATCTAAAGGAGCAAACGGAGCAAGGGCTGATATTTACGGTAAAAACGACCTATTTTGCCTATTTGGCGGCCATTAAGTCAAAAGAAATTCAGGATGAGGCATTAAAAAGAGCAGAAGAGCAACTTAAGCTTGCCAATTCGCGATTTGAGGTCGGCTCAGCCTCAAAGTCAGATGTACTCAAGGCAAAAGTTCAATATGGCCAAGATAAATTAGCCCTTCTTGATGCCGACAATGGAATTCGCATTGCACGGTCTAATCTGGCCTATCAAATCGGCATTGATGTAAATTCAGATATAGAATTCTCGCGCGATTATAAAAGGGGGGAATATAATGGTTCTGAAGAAAACGCCTTGAAATTCGGTATGACGCATCATCCCGGATTATTGGCCAATGAGAAGAATCTCGAGGCGGCAAAATATGATATCCGGTCAACCCGAGGCCGATATTTCCCCACTTTATCAGTATCCATAAGTAAGGACTGGTCCAATAGCCGTTGGAGTGTGTTAAATGATTTTAAAGATATAGATGCCAGCTGGTCTCTGCAAACTCGTTTGAGTATTCCAATCTTTGAGAATTTCAGTCGCAAGGCATCCATGTCACGTTCCAAGGCTGGTATGAATAATGCGCGTGCGAATTATTATTATGCAAAAAACAGCGTTGCTTATGAAGTCAAAAAGGCCTATCTCGAAATCACAAGAACTCAGGAAGCCCTCAAAGTTGCGGATGAGACAGAATTAGCCGCCAAAGAAGATATGACAATTGTTCAGGAAAAATATAACCTTGGCGCCGCAACGATTTTGGAGCTTCTTGATGCCCAAGTGAGTCTCATTACTGCGCAGAATACAAAAATACAGACTGAATTTGATTATAATATCGCTGTGGCCAAACTTGAAAATGCTATGGGATTAAGATAAAATTTATTTTCGAGGTCATATTTCCATGAAAATGAAAAAAAAGAAACTCCTTATTGGCGGCGCCATCCTAGTTGTGCTTATTCTGGTGATTGCCAACCTAATTGGAGGAGGAAAAAAAGCAATTGAAGTTCAGGCGGAACCGGTTAAACTCAGAGATGTTGTTGAAGAAGTCTCCGCATCGGGATGGATTCAGCCCAAGATGCGTGTTAATATCACGGCAGAGGTTAACGCCGAGATACTTGCTGTTCCTGTCAAAGAAGGTGAGACTGTGGACAGAGGACAACTCCTGATACAGCTTGATACGGTTCAATTACAGAAAGATGTTGAGAACTACCGCTATGCCCTTAATGAATTGCGGGCAAGAACCGAGGCCGCAAAGGCATCATTTCTTCAAGCCGAGGAAGAGTACAATCGGCAAAAAAAGCTTTATGACCAAGAATTAACTTCGGAAACAGTATTTAAGAATACAGAATATGCATATCTAAGCGGTAAGTATAATTATGAAGCAATGCTTAGCCAAACCAAACAAGGGGAAGCTCTCAGCGAGAAGGCCGTCGATAACCTTGGTAAGACACGAATTGTAGCGCCGATGGATGGAGTTATTACTTATCTTAATGTGGAAGTGGGCGAGATTGCCCAGGCTCAAACAGCCTTTACACAGGGCATGACCTTAATGACTATCTCCAATTTGGCCGCCTTTGAAGTGGAAGTTGATGTTGATGAGACCGAGATTACGAAAATCAGGATTGGCCAGAATGCCAAGATTGAGGCTGATGCTTTTCCTGATTCGGTATTCAAGGGAGAAGTTATTGAGATTGGAAATACGGCGGTCAGAAATACACTGGGACAAGATCAATCTACTAATTTCAAGGTTAAAGTCCTTTTCAGTGAGAATAATCAGAATATTCGACCGGGAATGTCGGCAACGGTTGATATTGAAACCAATAGACGAGAAAAAGCTCTCTCGGTTCCTTATGGTTCAATTGTTATGCGCTCACCACAGGATACTATTGATATTAACCTAAAATCAAATGTTCCCGAAAGCGGTGATATTCATGCCGCTGAAGTCTCAAGCGGCGATAGTGAGCAGGATGAGAACAAAGAAAAAGAGCAGGAATTGAAAGGGGTCTTTGTATTAAAAGATGGAAAGGCCAGATTTATTGCCGTAGAGACCGGCATAGCCGACCAAAAAAGTATGGAAATATTATCAGGGCTTACTAATTCTGATTCGGTTATAACCGGACCGTTTAAAACCCTTCGAACATTGAAAAATGGCGAAGATATTAAGGTGCAAAAGCAAATTAAACCGGAGACGAACAACTAATGCCGCTTATTGAAACAAGAAATATCTGGAAGACTTATGAGATGGGAGCGGCCGTCGTGCACGCCTTGCGCGATGTTTCTATCAACATTCAAAAAGGCGATTATGTAGCCATTATGGGTCCATCGGGTTCAGGAAAATCAACATTGATGAATTTAATAGGATGCCTTGATACACCATCAAAGGGGGAGTATTTCTTTAATGGAAAGCTTGTCAGTCAGATGGATGATGATGAATTGGCAGTTATCAGGAATAGGGAGATAGGATTTGTATTTCAGACCTTCAATCTGATGGCACGTGCATCGGCCCTGCATAACGTGGAGCTCCCGTTGATATATAATGGCACTCCGAAACACATAAGGGAGGATATGGCTAGAAAGGCCCTGACAATAGTTGATCTTGCCGATCGGATGAGCCATCGCCCCAATGAGTTATCGGGCGGTCAAAGGCAACGTGTTGCAATTGCTCGGGCGTTGGTTAATGAGCCGGCTTTAATCCTTGCCGATGAACCTACAGGAAATCTTGATTCCAAAACTGGGCTGGAAATAATGCAGTTATTTTCACAATTACATAAAAACGGCAATACTATCATCATTGTAACGCATGAACGGGATGTAGCCACCTATGCCGACCGTGTATTGCATATTCGCGATGGAATTATTGATAAAGATGAAAAGATAACCGCCACTGAAAAAATTGCCAATGGTACCCATTTATGATAATCTGGGAAGTCTTCAAAATGGCAGTGTATGCTCTCAGAGTGAACAAACTGAGAACATCACTGACTCTTTTGGGGGTAATAATTGGCGTCGCTTCGGTAATTACAATTATTTCGGCTTTGGAGGGTTTATCTCAATCAATCAAAGCGGAGTTGGATAGACTTGGGCCGAATACATTTATTGTGACCAAATTTGGGATTATTATGAGCGATGATGCCTGGTTTGATGCTATGAAACGAAAGCCTTTGAAATATGAATATAAAGAAGCCATAGAAGAGGGATGTCAATATTGTGAAAAGGTGGCGGTTCGTTCATTTTCAGAGGGTGAGGTCAAATTTGGCAAGAAGAAAATGAAGAGGGTCGCTATCGCGGGCGGTACCGCAAATTTGATTGATATTGTCGATGTTGAAATCGGACAAGGAAGATTTCATTCGATTGAAGAAGATCAGTCCCGCAGTCGGGTGGCATTTATCGGGGCCGCCATTGCGGAAGAGTTATATCCGGGCATTGATCCAATCGGAAAATCCATCAAAATAAACAATATAAAATATGACATTGTAGGTATTGCCAAAAAGCAAGGTGCATCATTTAATGAAAATAAGGATAAATTTGTTTTTATCCCTTATAGCTCTTTTATAAGAGATGTCGGTGATTTTTGGGGAAGCATCGCCATTTTTGTCAAGGCCGCTTCAGTTGAACGAATTCAGGAAGCTATGGACGAGAGTCGGGTGGTCCTGCGGGCTTTAAGGCATGTCCCCTATGATAAAGATGATGATTTTGGCATTTTAACCGCTGATGCCGTTATGGCGGTGTTGAATGATATAACCAAATATGTTAGGATGGGGTTGGTGGGGATATCCTCGATAGCTTTGATTGTCGGCGGAATTATTATCATGAATATCATGATGGTCTCTGTTACGGAAAGAACGCGGGAAATAGGCATAAGAAAATCGATTGGCGCTAAGCAAAAACATATTCTTCTTCAATTTTTATTTGAATCGCTGTTGCTATCATTGGCTGGCGGCGTGATTGGAATAACCATAGGTGTAATATTGGGTGATGTTTTAATAAATCTGATTAAGATGGATATGACGCCATCGCTTTTTGCCATTGCCATAGGTCTCATAATATCTACCGGCACGGGTTTATTTTTTGGTATCTATCCAGCTATGAAGGCCGCCAGACTTCAACCCGTCAAGGCTCTCAGTTATGAGTAATTTTTTATGATGACATCAGTGGAAATGAAAGAGGGGATATTAATGGCTCTCAATTCCCTATGGTCGAATAAATTTCGCTCCTCTTTGACAATTCTGGGCGTATTGATAGGGGTTTGGTCTGTAATTGCAATGACTTCTCTCATTAAGGGGCTTGATAATGCAGTACAAGGTTCTATTGATGAGCTTGGCAGTAATATATTATTTGTTGATCGTTTTGCCCCTGGCGATGAAGATGATGAATTAAGTGAAGAAGAAAAAAACAGAAAATATATAACAGTTGACGAAGCCGATGCAATTAGAGCCAATTGTCCAGCCGTTGATGCCATTTCGCCGGAGAATCATTATTGGGGGGCAAGTGGCGGCAATGTTGTCAAATATCAAGGGAGAAAGGCAAATCGGCCGGCTCTTGTTGGGGTGATGCCGGATTATATTGATGTGCGTGTTACTCCCATTGAAGGGGGCAGATTCATCACCAAAATTGACAATGATTCAAGGGCTATGGTTTGTCTTCTTGGTTCATCTGTCAGAGAGGCTCTTTTCCCAGACGAGGATCCGCTTGACAAACAGATTAGGGTAAACAATGACAGATTTACCGTTATCGGTTTTTTTGAGAAGAAAGAGACGATGTTTGCCAATGAGGAAAATAATAAGGTCTATATACCGCTTGAAACATTTATGAAACTTCATCCGGAGGATGAAGCGCTGACACTTGCGGTCAGCGCCCATTCATTGGATAAAATTGAAAATGCCAAAGAACAAATCATTTCCGCCTTAAGAAAGCTTCGTAGGGTTCCTTATGACAAAGATAATGATTTTGCTGTTTTTGGTCAGGAAAATCTGCGAGAAATGATTGGGAATATTACCAAGTATATCTACATTGCCATGATAGTTATTTCTTCCGTAGGATTGATGGTTGGCGGGGTCGGTGTTATGAATATAATGCTGGTTTCTGTTACCGAAAGGACCCGGGAAATTGGCGTTCGCAAAGCCATTGGGGCGAGAAGGAATAATATTCTTTGGCAATTTTTGATTGAAGCGATGACGCTATCAGCCACGGGAGGCCTTATCGGCATTCTCGCGGGACTTTTGACAGCCTCGCTTATTGGCGCTTTTTCTCCACTCCCATTCGGGGTTTCACCCTTTTATGTCACTTTGAGCTTTATTGTAGCCGTCTCGGTCGGATTGATAGCGGGTATGTATCCGGCCTATCGAGCCGCAAGAGTTGACCCAATTGAATCACTCAGATACGAATAATCTTTCATTTTTTGATATTGCCGATTTATATTCGTCTTGATAAATTAGCAACATATGATTTTGAGGCGATTATGAGAGTAATAATAGCATGTTTAACTATGATTATTTTACCGCTGATCATTTTGGTTTCGGCATTAAGCTCCCAGGATTTGATGACTCAAGATGGAATTACTTCGGCTACAAATTTCAAAGTGGATTTCGCCCAATTCAGGACCGGCGATATAAACAAGAATAGACTTGAATTTTATTATCGAATTTTTAATAATGATCTGCAATTTGTCAAGATCGATGGCGAATACCGGGCAAATTACGAAATAACATTGGCCATTTATGATGGGCGAAATAATCTTGCTGATTCATATAGCAGGGAGAAAAGCTTTTCCACCAAATCTTATGAAAAAACCATATCTGAGACTGATTATAGAATTAGCCAAATAGATAGATTGCTCTCACCTGGGAAATACCGGATTGAATGCACGTTGAGAGATAAAAATGGCGGAGGAATAACCAGAAGAAATTTCAAGGCTGCATTGAGTAAATACGATGAAGATCCACTTCAATTATCCGGCATTGAGTTTGTCCATGCAATTGATACCGGTGTGACTGATTCGCTTTTCGTTAAAGATAACAAAACCATAATTCCCTCAGTTGGCCGGGAATATGAAGGAGATTCGGGCCGAGCCCTGATATACTATTATGAAATTTATCAGGGAAAAGATAAAAGAGACTCCATAAAGATTGAAACTCAAATTTTGGATAGTAGGCATGAGGTTGTTTACCGCGATACCTTGACGTCATTTTTTATGGATGATAATGTTATCAGGCAACTAAGACAGATTTCGCTGGGGGAATTCAAAGGCGGGATGTATGAGCTGGAAATTATCCTAAAAGGGAGGCGTGATAAAATTATTGATGACTTAAAGGAGCCTTTCATCATTTATTGGCCCCCGGAGGCAATGATTAAAAATGACTTTGATGCCGCCGTTCAGCAATTGAAATATATTGCCACGCAGGAAGAAATGGAAGGATTTAAAAAGGCGGAGACTTATAAGGATAAAATTAAATTATGGAATGACTTCTGGATTTCCCGCGACCCAACTTCCAATACTATGGAAAATGAATTTAAGAGAGATTATTATCATCGCATCGAATATGCCAATCTGCGCTTTACAGTAATGAAAAAAGAAGGCTGGTTAACCGACAGGGGAATGGTCTTTATTATTTACGGTGAACCTGACCAGATTGAAGATTATCCGTTTGAATTAGACGAAAAGGCATATCAAATCTGGTACTATTATCGCGCCGGTGATTCACGCAAATTTGTATTTTATGATGATTGGGGAGACGGTGATTTCCGATTGCAATATCCCTATAACGGTTTAAGGAGGTAACTCAAATGCGTCATCTAAATTTTTGGTATAAAATATTTGTTTTTGCATTATTTATGACGATTATATTGGCCATAACGATTGCGCAGGCGGCAGAACAAACACAAATAAATATTCAAGCGGGAATATTACACTTTCCCAAACCGGATGCGGGTCCTAATATCCTTACCGATATTTCGTTTGCAGTCAACCGGAATCAATTTCAATTTATTCCCATGGATTCGACAGCCCCCGGCGTAAGGGCGTCGATATTTGCAGAAGTAATAATAATGGACACTTTGGGAAATCGTCTGGATTCGGCGCGCACCTATTTTTACTCCATGGCTGAAGATTCGGCGGATGCCGCAAGGAGTGATATCAGAATATTCAATAAAATCTTCTTAATGCTTCCGCCCGGCATTTATAAGGGCTCTCTTACAGTTCTGGATGTGGCAAGCAAAAGGGAAGGAAAATTCATATTTGACCGGATTGAGGTTCCATCATTATTGAGCAACAAATTATTATTCAGCAGCCTTGAATTTGCCTTCAATATTTCTATTCCTCAAGATACCATACAGGCCTTGCAGTCCCGCTTGTACAAAAATGGCAAAATAATACTGCCCAATCCTATGGCGATTTATTCCGCCAATGATACCATGATTCATCTCTATGTGGAGTTATATAATTTAAAATATGACGGCGCCGTTCCAGAGAAATTCGAAGTGAGTTATAAAATAATAAATGAGGATGGCACATTGAAATATGATTATGGGAAAATGTTGCTCGACAAGCCTGGTATGACATCCATAATTACAAGTTCTCTTAACATATCTGATATCGGACATGGAAAATACAACTTGGCGATTTCTGCATTCGATCCCCAATCGGGGCAAACGGCTGAATTGTCAAAGAGGTTTATTATTGTTCCCACCGGAGGCTTTAGGCAGGAATTCGCCTCTGCGAAATATATCAATCCGCTGGATACTGCCGGATTGAAATTGATAACAAATTTAACGAAGTATTTATTTTCCGCACAAGATTATACTTTTTTCAAGGTTTTGAATGATACAGGGAAAACCCGTTTTATTCGTCAGTTCTTTGGCGCCAAGGACCCGACCCCAACTACTGCCTATAATGAATATCTTGAGGATGCATTAAGCCGATATAATTATGCCAACGAACATTTCTCGAGAATTCCAAAGTCAAAAAAAGATGGTTGGCAATCAGATAGAGGACGGGTACTGATTCAATATGGCCAATGTGATTATCTGGATGAAGAAATAGTTCCGGAACTTAAAAGGCCTTATGAAATATGGTACTATCATTCTCTGCAAGGGGGAGTCTATTTCATATTTGTTGACAAGGATGGTACTGGCGATTATCGTTTGGTGCATTCAACGGCCATGGGCGAAATTTATGACAAAAACTGGGAAGGTTGGCTTCAAAAGGGAAAAAATGAAATTATCTTTGAATCCGATGGAGATTAATTAATAAAGAAATATGACCTTAGAAAAAACCCCGCAATCAGCGGGTTTTTTTTGCTCTTGGGCAATGCAAATTTGGGTTGGTCGTAATTGAAGGCTATTTAGTGGTTTCATCGGTTGGGTGGTTGATTGAATTCTGATTTTTGCCGGGGATTCTTATATAGGACGGCCAAAATAAAAAGCTCCGCGGAAAGGCGGAGCTTTATCAGCAAAAAATCTTTAATATTAATGTTTGTCGCCGGGCATTGGTGTAGTTGAGGTTTGGTTTGCGCCGGGAATGCGAATCGTGCGTTTGACGGGAATAGTGAATCTGGTTTTTGTTTGATCACTAAGCTCAATTGTAATCGACTTATCAAATTCATTTTTTAATTGACTATCATTAATTACAATCTTCCCTTTTTCCGATTTGCCGACCTTTATTTTCTTGGGGAGGGTGATTTTGAACATATTCGATGGAACGTCGACCAGCTTCACCTCAAGGTCAGCATCAGAGATGTTCCTAATTGTAAAGTCCAGCGAATTACGTTCTTTTTCCCCAAACTGAGAAATATCAAATTTATAGGGCGATATTGCAATCGGATAAGTGGAATCCGGATTAGTTATCACATTGCATATTATCTGAACATAGTTCATTTCCGGTCCAACATTAGTCTTAATGCTGGGACGTTTGGATTGGTTTCCTTTATAATGCCCGGTGCTAAAAATAATTTCAAGCGCGGTGCTGTCGCCGACAGCAAGCTCCGATTTAGATAAAGGAGCCTGAGTGCATCCTCACCCAGGTGTCACTTTCTCAATTTTCAGGCTATCTGTGCCGGTAGAGTAAAGCCAAAAAGTATGGCTGATTTTGGCATTCTGCATGACATAGCCAAAATCAAAAACCACATCGGGAAGAGTTATCTTCGGCTGTGCGGCCAATTGCCCGCTTAGGGCAAAAAGAAAGACTGCGAGCAATGCGAGCGGTGTCAGTCTTTTCATTATTTATCCTCCAAAATCAAGTTTGATTCAATTCTAATTTTTACGAAAAAAATATATATTATCTGCTACAATGCTTTAATCTAAAAAAAATGTTAATTATGTCAAGGTACTATTTATCTTTCAAAACATTCTCTATCTTTTATACATTTTTCTGACAATTGGTATTGAAAAATTCTTTTTTTCAGAAAGCGAATTAATATATTCAAAGGTCAAAGACTTCTCAAATTCCGACTCTATTCCCTTATCGTTCAATATTATATAAGCGCTGACAGTCCCTTTTGGAGGCACAAATGGAGGAAAGTTAATGTCAAAATATTCATTGTCAAAATAAAGCAGTTTCAGAGGAACATTATCCTCGGAATAATTGGCAATTGTGAAAGAAAACTTTCTTTGAATTTCTTTGCCAAATTGGGAAGCCATAATTCGGTAGGGTTTGACATTTATTGGCCGATGTTCTTCTATTTTAGCTGGGCCCAAAGCCCTTACGGCCAAAAGGGCAGGCCTATCGCTGGCATTGGTATAAAAATGCGGATGTCTATCTCGTTGCCCAACAAATGATTCTGATTTATAAACCAAACGCACCACGGCGCTATCACCCGGGGCAAATTTATTTTTTCCAAGCGGAAATTTTATACAACTGCAAATCAAATCAAGGCTATCAATTATTAGGGTATCATTTCCGGTGGATTTTACAACAATATCCCAAAAATAATTGGCCTTATTGGGCACAATGCCGAAGTCGGCCGTATTAGGCACAAGCTCTATTTGAGGGCCAGCTAAGGCTATGCTCGCCAAGTCGCCAAGTAATAAAAATAGAAATATCAAAAAACGCATAATTAACATATTATAGGTCCTCTATTATATAAAGTTCCCAATAAAAGGCAATAATATTAATCGGCAAAAAATTCAAATATTTGCTTTTTTCTTCAGTAATAGATATTTTCAGGGTGGCTTATATGGCGTTGCCGTATAATACCAAAATGATAAGTATCAATATGGATTAAATAGAAGAAATCAAAATTTTGACAATTGGAGATAATTATGGAACCCAAGAATTTCCTTAATGAAAAAAAATCTGATAGGCTGAATGAGCTGTTTGAATTCCTGCGATTTCCATCTGTTTCGGCCAAGAGCGAACACAAGGGCGATATAGCCGCATGCGCCGATTGGTTGGCGAATCATATGCGGAATATTGGTCTGGATGTGCAAATAATGCCGACTGCCGGGCATCCGGTTGTCTATGGAAGCAAAATATATTCGCCTGATAAATTGACCATACTTTATTATGGTCATTATGATGTTCAACCTCCGGAGCCGCTGGAGTTATGGAAGACGACACCGTTTGAGCCCTTGTTGGAAAATGAGTATATAATCGCCCGAGGCTCAACCGATGATAAGGGGCAA
Source organism: Candidatus Zixiibacteriota bacterium (assembly GCA_020058225.1). Lineage (GTDB taxonomy): Bacteria > Zixibacteria > MSB-5A5 > GN15 > PGXB01 > JAGVEJ01. The sequence continues at coordinate 25,845 of JAGVEJ010000206.1, forward strand.
CTATTTACCCACCTGAAGGCCATGGAAGCTTACCTTGCAACGGGGCAGGAATTACCGGTTAATGTTAAATTGATGTTTGAGGGAGAAGAAGAAGCCGGTTCAGATAATCTGGAAAAGTTTATCAAAGATAATACCGAATTACTGGCGTCCGATATTGTTGTAATTTCCGATACAGCGCAATTCGGCAAGAATCTTCCGGCTGTTACATACGGATTACGGGGAATTGCCTTTGTTGAAGCCAAAGTAATTGGGCCGAATCGAGATCTTCATTCAGGTTCATTTGGCGGGGCTATTCCCAACCCGATCAATGCTCTGGCCAGAATGATTGCCAAATTGCATGATGATTCCGGCAATGTGACGATTCCCGGGTTCTATAAAAATGTCAAGCCTATCAGCGACTGGGAAAAGAAGCAAATGAAACGCCTTCCCTTCAAGAAAGCCGAATTTCTGAAGAAATGCGGGTCTAAAGGCCTTTTTGCTGACAAGAAATACACGGTTCTTGAAAGAATCTGGAGCCGGCCGACTTTGGACATAAATGGGATTACCGGCGGATATCAAGGGGAAGGTGGAAAGACAATAATTCCTTCATGGGCATCATGCAAAATTACGATGAGACTTGTTCCCAACCAGGAACCAATGGATATTTGCAAAAAACTTGAAAAATATCTCAAAAAAATCTGCCCCAAATATGTGGAATGCCAAGTCAAAATTCATGGCGGCGCTAAAGGAGTTGTGGTTCCAACCGACGGTCCCTGGCTGAAAGCGGCCGGTGCGGCAGTTAAAACAGGGTTTGGCATAGAACCGGTTTTTATAAAAGAAGGAGGTTCCATTCCGGTTGTGGGAATGTTCAAGCAAATACTCGGACTGGACACATTGCTTTTAGGATGGGGGCAAAATGATGACAATGCCCATTCACCTAACGAAAGATTCTCGGTCAATGATTTTGAACGCGGCTGTTATAGCGCCTTGGCTCTTCTTGAAGAATTGGCAAAGGTGGGAAAATAATATGGACCTTGGCATTAAAAACAAGGTTGCGTTGGTAACCGGAGCGTCTGCCGGACTTGGTCTGGCGGCGGCCGTTTCACTCGCCAAAGAGGGGGTGAGGGTCGCTATCAATTCACGGTCATTGGATAATCTTAAATCAGCCGCAGAAACCATTGAAAAAGAGACAGGAATCAATCCAATTTTAGTGGAGGGGGATCTCTCGATTGATTCTATCCCGGAAAAAATAGTAGCCAAGGTAATCTCAAAGATGGGGAGTATTGATATACTGGTGAACAATGCCGGCGGTCCCCCGCCAGGCTTATTTCAGCAACATACATTGGAAACATGGAAAAAATCGGCAGACCTGACATTGTTTTCCGCCATTGAGGTTACAAGGGCAGTTGTGCCATACATGATGAAAGCGAAATGGGGGAGAATCATTTTTATTACTTCAGTGGCGGTGAAACAACCGATAGATAATCTTATTATATCAAATTGTTTAAGGGCAGGCGTAACCGGATTTGCCAAATCGATATCCAGTGAATTTGCAGGCCATGGGATTACCGTCAATACGGTCTGCCCGGGATATACAGATACCGAGAGACTAAAATCTCTAGGAGAGAATCTGGCGAACGCTCAAGGGTGCGATATAAAAGATATTTACAAAAAGTGGACATCCAATATTCCAATGGGCAGAGTCGGAAGGCCGGAAGAATTGGCAAGTTTGATTACATTTATGGCATCGGAAAGGGCTTCATATATTACCGGAGCATCGATTCCAGTGGATGGCGGATATTATAAAGGATTACTTTAATTAGCCATAAAATATATTATTGGACCATATATAATACCATGGCGGACAATCTGAAATAAGGCAATGTTAGATTCAAAAACTCAAACAGCGCCCACTTTCAGATTTATCTTCTTATTGATGCTTTTTCATCAATTTATTTCTTCGTTCGCCTATCCATTTTCGAAATATGGGCTTAACCAAATTGAGCCCTTTTCATTTGCCTTTTTTAGGTTCACATTCGCCGGCATAATATATGGAGCGATTTTATTCTTTAGGAGGGAAAGACAGCGAATACCATTTAGAGATCAAATCAAGATTTTTATTGTCGGGTTGATACTGATTCCAGTGAATCAATTGTTTTTCCTAATTGGTCAATCCAAGACTACCGCTGGACATGCCAGTTTACTTTTTGCCACCACTCCAATTTTCATTTACATTTTGGCGCTTATTGTTCTGGGAGAGAAATTCCAATATCGTAGAACAGCCGGAATTTTTATAGCGGCGGCAGGCGTATATATTATTATATCTGGAGGGAAAATTCAGTTTGGGACTGAAAATCTTGTGGGAGATATTTTGGTGCTCACGGCAGTAATCGCTTGGGCCGTCGGTACCATAATCGGCAAGCCTTTGGCGCAGAAATATGGGGCCTTTAGAGTGACCGGTTTATCTTTGACCTATGGTTCGATAGTATATTTTCCCTTTGGATTATATTATGTATTACGAGGTGATTATTCTAATGTTACCATGGGCGGCTGGTTATCAATATTTTATATGGCGACAGTTATTTCGGTTGTCGCTTATGTATTGTGGTATTGGATTCTGAAATATATCGAAGCCTCTCGGGCGGCGGTAATCCAAAATATTCAACCTATCATTGCTACCTCGGTGGCGGCTTTACTTCTCGCCGAACCAATTAGTCGTAATCTTGTTCTTGGAGGTATAATTGTTATTGCCGGAGTCCTCTTGACTGAAATAGGATATGGGACATAATTGAAAATGAAATTTTGACGATTATCTTAAATATAATATATGCGGGATTTAGAGGCTTATGAATGAAATAAAAAGAAATGGCTCGACCCACGATGATACATGGTCAGTTTTCAGGATTATGTCTGAATTTGTCGATGGTTTTGAGACCCTGAGGATGCTTCATCCGGCGGTTTCAATCTTTGGCTCATCAACTTTGACCGAGGATTCCAAATATTATGCCCTTGCTCGCGAGATAGCGCGGCGTCTATCCGATGCCGGATTTGCGGTGATTACGGGCGGTGGGCCCGGCATCATGGAAGCCGCCAACCGCGGTTCGCAAGAAGGGCTGTCTAAATCGGTAGGCTTGAATATTGAGATTCCCAACGAGCAGAAGCCGAATAAATATCAAGATATATCTATGAGTTTCAGATATTTTTTCGCCCGTAAGGTAATGTTTGTTAAATATGCCTCGGCCTTTGTGATTATGCCCGGAGGATTTGGAACATTGGATGAATTGTTTGAAGCTCTTACTCTAATGCAAACCAATAAGATTTTTGAATTTCCGGTGGTGCTTGTCGGCGCCGACTTCTGGGGCGGATTAATTGATTGGCTGATTTCCGGACCTGTTCGCAACGGGACTCTCTCAAAAGATGATTTAAGCATTTTTTCCTTAACGGATGATCCAAAAGAAGTTGTCCGCATAATTATGGATGGATATGAAAAGGTTCGGCGGTCAACGGCGATTTAAATATTTAGGCAGGAGCATGATGCTCCTGCCGTAATTTTGGTTTCCGCAATAATATCAGCAGGCCGACTCTATTCTTGAAGGTTTTCTTCCGAAAATGCATTTTCCAGCGCCGGATCGGTGAATATTCCGTCTTTGCGGATTAATTTGTCATCAAAATAAATTTCTCCACCGCCATAATCTTTGCGCTGAATCAATACCAAATCCCAATGGATAGCAGAGAAATTTTCATTGGAAGCCTCATCATAACAGCAACCCGGCGTGAAATGAATCGAGCCGCAAATTTTCTCATCAAAGAGGGTATCTTTCATGGGGTGCAAAACAAATGGATTGACACCAATTGCAAACTCACCGATGTAGCGTGCGCCTTCATCGGTATCCAATATTTTATTGACCTTGTCTTCATACGAAGAAGAGGTTGCCTTTATAATTTTTCCATCCTTGAATGTTAGGCAGATGTCATTATAGACAAAGCCATCATGCAAAGAAGGGGTATTGAATTTAATGATACCATTGACAGATTTCTTCACAGGCGCCGTATAAACCTCGCCATCGGGAATATTTCTTAATCCGTCACATTTGATCACGCCGATTCCTTTAATAGAAAAAGTCAAATCTGTTCCCGGTGCGGTAAGTCTTACCTTATCGGTCTTCTGCATCAATTCAACCAAAGGGTCCATAGCCTTTGACATTTTGGCATAATTTAGATTGCAGACCTTGTAGTAGAAATCTTCGAATTTTTCCTGCGATGTTTCGGCCAGCTGAGCCATAGCATTGTTAGGGTATCTTAGGACAACCCATTTAGTATGCTTGACTCTTTGCATGAGGTGAACCGGTTTATAAAAAATCTTTTGATACTTATCCATCTGTTCAGAAGTGATATCGGCAAGATCAAAAGGATTGTCAGAACCGCGGAGGCCGATATAGGCGGCTGATTTTTTCATTATTTCAAGATGGATTTCGGCCATTTTTTTCAACTGGTTTTCAGAGGCATTCCTGAGAAACTGCCTGAGAATTGACTCGTCATTATAAAACCAAAAAGCGTTGGCGCCCTTTTCCGTCGCATAATTCAATATTTCTTTGCCAAGCTCAATGGTCTCTTTCCCCTTAATTTCCAGATATAACATCTCGCCGGGTTGAAGGTTTGTCGAATAATCCACTAAATTTTTAGCGAGAGTGATATTACGCATATCCTTCATTGGTAATTCCTTTCACGACAGTTTTTGTTTTGAAATTCAAGATAATCGCAAAAGGCGGCATTGGCAAGATGTCATAATTATTATTCCAATTCCGATAGCCTTTGGCGGAGATGGGTATTCTGTGTCGATATAAAACGAAGCCAATTGAAAGTGCATAACTGCTTATCTTGGAGGGACATAATAAAATGGGTTCGTTTTTTAATTTTTTATCCTGTCATTTTCCCAATTTCAATTGGGGCAAGTTTAGCGAATATAATGTATATCCCTTCATATATATGTCTTGGCTCGGATTTACCATCGGATTGATGGTAATTTTGCGTTAGGGATATGCCGGCTTTCGGAAGGCCGCACATTTAGGATTTTGGCTTATAATAGCCGATATTATTTAGAGGAATGTGATTTATCTTGCCAAAATTTATTTATGGATGCAATATTAGGTAATGAGTATGACAGAAAATGCAAATGATGTGGATCCAATGCAGTATTTGGTATTTGTTGTGGGCAGATTCAGACTCGCTATTGAAGTGACGGAGGCGATTGAAATTATTCGGCCATTAAAAAAGCCGGATTATTTTTCTATTTTTGCGGAGAATGAAATTGTATTTCATGGCAAACGAATTCTTTTGGTCAGGTTGGGTGTGGATTTGTTTAACGTGCCGGCGTATCCGGTTGATGATTATAGAATAATTATTGTTTCTGCAGATGGGAAAATGATGGGATTGGTCGTTGATGCCGTTGAGGAAATAGTCCATATATCCGGCGAGAATTTTACGATGATTCCGGAGCATTTTACCGATATCAATTCAGATTATCTTAAAGGGGTTATATCAGAGGATAATCCCATATATATATTAAACACCAATCCGATATATGCTCATGCGAGGGATGGGTATCATTAATTGATTATCTTAGCCCTCTTCTTTTCTCAATCTTTCAATATCTTCTTTCTTTCCAAGGACTAATAATAGGTCGCTGTCTTTGAATTTGTAATCCGGAGAAGGAATAAATGTAAGTTTATCAGGTACAAATTCTTTTATGGCCAAAAGCTGGATATTATACTTGCTCCTAAGTAGTGCGTCGGCAAGGCTTTTGCCCATAATGCTTTTGCTGGGAGAAATTTCGGCAACAATATATTCCTCTGATAGGGGTATGAAATCGATCATATTAGGAGTTGCCAGAGATTTGGCGATTTTAATTGCAGTTTCCTTTTCGGGGATAATAACCCTGTCGGCGCCAACTTTTTCCAGTACTCGGGCATGGTCTTCAGAAATCGCCTTGGCCAAGATGTTTCGTGCGCCGAGTTCTTTCAGGAACATTGTTACCAAAATGGAATACTGAATTTCATCACCGGTGGAGACAATGACCGCCTCGGTTTCGGCGAGGCCCAGCTTTTTTAAAAGCTCCATATCAGTGGCATCGCCGACAACTGCCATATCAACAAATTCGGA
>JAGVEJ010000120.1 GCA_020058225.1 Candidatus Zixiibacteriota bacterium
AATCCCACACATAGGGTTTGATAAATCAAACCCCTACAATAATAAAACACCCCCAAAGCGGCGAGCCGCGCACGTTTTTGGGATTATGACACAGCCTCTTCCACCAGAATGACAAGTATGGACGCTTTAATGCTGAAAATCTGTGTTTTCCTCGCCATGTAGCCCCCGGAACTGTCATGCTGGACTTGAGGGGCTGTGTCATAATTTAGTTCTGTTGCCTTTCAGGGAGTTGCGCAATCGTCAGGTCTCATCCCCCGATAAATCAGGGGACAGGACCTGCCGAAACAGAAAATTGTAGGGGCGCACGGCCTGCGCCCTCATCAACATACCATTGCGTCTCGGCACACGAATCGCCGCATGACTCTACTTATTTCCCCGCCCTCTTCATCAATAATGCCTTTGTATATGGAATCAAGCCGCCGGCGTCAATTATGGCTTGACGTGCCTTTGGGAGAGGTTCAGAGTTAAATTTCTTGCCGGTGGTTTTATTAAGGACAAAATTATCCCCTATTTCAAGCTCATCGCCTTCATTAGCTTCGATATCCGGACAAATAACAGTCTGGAGGCCAAGATTAATCGAATTCTGCATGAAGATTCTTGAAAAATGTTTGGCGACAATGACAAGGCCATATCCTTTCAAGCATGATGCCGCCTGTTCGCGCGAGGAGCCGCATCCAAAATTCTGACCGGCCACAATGATGCTATTAGGAGTGAATTCGCCGGATTTCAATTTTTTATTGAAATCGGCATCGTCGGCAAAAGCATACTGAGGAGTTTCGGTCGGCAGAACCGTTGCCATAAATCTTCCGGGATAGATAATATCCGTGGAAATGTCATCGCCTGTTTTAAATACAACTTTTCCCATTATATTAACCTCCGACTCTGGGGTCAGAAATGACTCCGGTTATGGCGCTGGCCGCGGCCACATCCGGCGAGCATAAATATACTTCAGAATTAGGATTCCCCATTCTGCCTTTGAAATTGCGATTGGTGGTGGCCAGAGCAACCTCTTGATCCCCCAACGCTCCCTGATGCACTCCCAAGCATGGGCCGCATCCCGGGTTGCAGATAATGGCGCCGGCATCGGCCAGATCGGCCAAATATCCTTTATGCATAGCCTCGCGGTAAATTCGCCAAGAAGCCGGGAAGATCAGCATTCTGGTGCCTCGGGCCACTTTTTTTCCTTTTAGTATTCTGGCGGCGGCTTCCAAATCATCAAGGCGTCCATTGGTGCATGATCCTATGACTATTTGATTGATCTTTTTGCCGCTCACTTCATTTATCGGTTTGATATTGTCAACCGTATGCGGACAGGCAATCTGAGGCGACAGCGACGATACATCGATATTGATCGTTTGAACGTATTGAGCATCACTATCAGGGCCAAATATTTCGATTGTATCACTGACACCGGCAACATTCTTTAAATAATCAAGCGTTTCCTCATCGGGAGGCACAATACCGCTGGTAGCGCCGGCCTCAACCGACATATTGCATATTACCAGACGTCCCGATGTTTTCATGTTTTTAATTGCCTCACCATGAAACTCCAATACTTTATAATTGGCGCCTTCAGCGGTGAGCTTTCCTATCAAATGTAATATTAAATCTTTCGGGCCAACATGCTGGAGAAACTTGCCGGTGACATTCACTTTTATTGTTGCCGGGACTTCGACATTGAGAATATTGCCCAGCGTCCAAACTGATGCCATTTCAGTGGCGCCGATTCCAAAGGCAAAGGCGCCCAAAGCGCCATGACTGGTAGTATGACTATCGGTGCCGACTACTACTTTGCCGGGACGCACATAGCCATATTCGGGCAGAATCTGATGGCAAATACCGCCTTCATCGCCGCGAATATCATGAAATTTGCTTATACCCTGCTTGGCCACGAATTCCCGCACTTTTTTCTGATTGGTAGCCGTCTTGGAACTTTCCGCCGGAACCCTATGATCGAAAATAATTGCGATTCGCTCCGGATTCCAGACTTTGGCATCAAGGCCGGTCTCCTTGTAAATTTCATTAAATTGATTGATAACCAGAGCCGCATTTTCATGCGACATGGCCAGATGTACTTCCGGCTCGACTACATCGCCGACAGCCACGGAAGGTTTGCCGCAAGCTTTGGCTATCACTTTCTGGACGTATGTCATTGCCATTCTCTATACTCCTTGTGTAATCTTCAAATAACCATTTTTTCTTTTAACAATTTCATATCCTCTTTGGTGTATCCTATTTGAGTGAGTATTTCCTCGGTATGAGCAGACAGGCGTGGGGGCGGGGCATCGACACTGGCCGGAGTCTTGGAGAATTTGGCCGAGAGGTTGAGAATTCTTATATTGCCTATCTGCGGTTCTTTCACATCGACAATGGTCTGCCGATGTTTTATCTGCTCGCTGTTTAGGGCATTTTCCAGGCTGACGATATCGCCCGATGGAATTCCCTTTTCGTTTAGTATATCCACCCAATATTCAGTTGTGTTTAGTGTGAGCTTTTCTTCCAGAATCGGCGTGAGCAATTTGCGGTTGGCTTTGCGGGTATCGCGTTCCTGAAAACGCGGGTCAGTTTTGAGTTCGGGCAGGCCAACGATATCGGCCAAATCTTCCCACTGCTTCTGCTGATTGGCCGCAATATTGATAAAACCATCTTTTGTTTTGAACACCCCCGATGGCGCCGCCGTGAAATTATCATTTCCCATGGGAATTGGCGGCTTCCCGCCAATAAGAAGATTGGCCGCTACCCATCCCATAAGCGGCATGATTGAATCAATCAGAGCGATATCGATAAATTGGCCTTCCCCCGTTTTTTCCCGATAATAAAGCGCCGCCATTATCGCAAAAGCGGCATTAAGGCCGCCAACTGTATCACAAACCGGAAAACCGGCACGCAAAGGATGAAGTCTTTCATCACCGTTTACATCCATTTCACCCGACAATCCCTGAATAATTTGGTCATAGGCGGGCTTGAAGGCATCGGGGCCGGTTTGTCCAAAACCGGATATGGCGCAATAAACAATTTTCGGACTGATTTTGCATATTTCTTCGTAGGAAAAACCAAGTCGAGCCATCACTCCGGGACGAAAATTCTCCACCACCACGTCGGCGGTCTCTAATAATTTGCGGAAAATTTCTTTCCCTCTATCCATTTTCAAATTCAATGTCAGAGATTTCTTATTGGCGTTCTGGGCGAGGAAACTTGTCCCCATTAAATCTTGGTTTAATTTTGAAACATTGCCCAATTTACGGGCCAGATCGCCGCCATCAGGATTTTCGATTTTGATTACCTCGGCGCCCAGCAATGAAAGATGCAGAGTGCAAAATGGTCCGGAAAGGACATTGGTCATATCAATAACGCGGATATTTTCCAGCAATTTCATATTACCTCCTGATAGTCATCCTACCCTAAAATCAACAATTGAACCGGATTTGAGAATAAAGCCGGGTAGTTCGCGGTTGAAAAACGCGGCCACTTGGCGCGCCACTTCCAATAATTCATTCAATTCTATATCGCGGCGAATCTCCATCCTCTGCAGAGAATGTACTAAATCCTCAGTGCTTACATTCCCCGCCGGCAATTTCGTGAAGGGACACCCGCCCAAACCTCCAAAAGCCGATTCAAAATATATTACTCCGGCCTTCATAGCGGCATAGCAATTGGCCAGCCCAAGGCCATAGGTATTATGAAAATGACAGGCCAGTTCGGCCGAGGCATCCAATTCATGTATTGCCCCAAAAAGTTCCTCCACCTGCTTTGGATTGGCATGACCGGCAGTATCGGCCAGACTAATATTGCGAATTCCGGCATTGAGATATTCTTTGGCTATTGATAGTACTTTTTCCGGCGGAATTGGTCCCTCAAATCCACATCCAAAAGCAGACTGAACCGACACCTGTATCCGTTTTCCGGATTCCATAGCTTTCTTGGCCATAGGTATTATGCGACTTACCGCTTCGGATGTGCTCATACCGGTATTCTTTTTGCTATGTGTATCGCTGGCCGAAACCCCCATGCATATCATCTCAACCCCGCAAGCCATAGCTCTATCAAGCCCTTTTTCATTGAGCGCCAGGCCGGAGAGAATAACCTGTTTCGGTTTATTGCCTGCAGTATTGTAATGCGTAAATAGTTTATCCGTGTCGGCCATTTGTGGCATCTTCTCCGGATTGACAAAAGAACCAAGCTGGATTATATCGATACCGCTTTTGATAAGTTTATCAATCCAACGGATTTTTTCCTCCATCGGGACGGCGGTCTTTTCAACCTGAAGGCCATCTCGGGGACCCACTTCGTGTATTATTATTTTATCAACTTTCATAAATCATCCAAATCATAAAGTTTACGCAAGGAATATAACAAAACTGCGAGCGGAATGGCAAGAGGGACAATTTGATGGTCGCTTATGGCCAAGCCCCAAAAAATACCATAAGGTAATAAAAAGCATTGTCCAATTTAGCATGATTTTCATAAATTGTCTCAATAAGACTAATTTAATCTTCGGAGGTTGATTTAATGACCGATGAAAGCAACAAACATCCACGCGGTTTTTGGTTTATCTTCTGGGGCGAATTGGCCGAGCGCGCCAGTTTCTATGGAATGAAAACACTTCTGCTTCTATATATGATTCAGAAGTTAAATTATGGCGATGCCGATAGCGCCTCGGTAGTCTCGCTTTTTACGGCTTTCTGTTACATTCTGCCAATTTTGGGAGGATATATCGCCGACCATTGGCTGGGAAAGTTTAAGACCATTATTTACTTTGCCATCCCTTATATCATGGGGCATATTATTCTGGGGACTTTCACGACCGAGGTTGGGCTTTACACAGCGCTTCTACTGTTGGCCGGCGGTTCCGGTTCAATCAAACCGAATATCAGTACCCTTATGGGTTTGATGTACCAAAAGGAAGGCAAAACCCATCTTATGACCCAGGCTTTTTCCTGGTTTTATATGGCCATCAATATTGGCGCCGCCATAACAACTTTTTCTCTTCCCTTTATTCGTGATCGCTATGGTTACGGCGCCGCTTTTATGGCTCCCACCATTCTAATGGTTGTATCTTTGGGTATTTTTTATCTGGGCAAGAAATATTATCCCAAAGAGGAAATTAAACGAGGCCAACGCGAGATTAAGACTCCTGAGCAGAAGCATGAGGAACGCACTGCCCTTATCCGTCTTTCCGGTCTATTCCTTCTGATAGTATTTTTCTGGTCGATCTTCGATCAATCGTATTCCACCTGGACATTATTCGCCCGCGACTACATGATTCTCGACATTAGCCTATTAAGCTGGACATGGAGTATTCCACCCGATGCCGTTCAGAGCTTAAATCCGGTTCTGATTGTGGTTATGACGCCGCTCTTTGCTTGGCTTTGGTCAAGGACTGACAAGGATGAAACGCACAGGCTTTCCTCCCCGCGCAAGATGCTAATTGGTTTCATTTTGGTAGTCCTCTGCATGGCGTTAATGACAGTGGCAGGTTACCTTGGCGTAACGGAGAAAATCTCGATTATGTGGGAACTTGGTGCATATATTTTAATTACCATGGCGGAATTATGTATCTCGGTGGTTGGATTACAGCTTGCCTTTGAGGAAGCTCCGGAGCGGATGAAATCAATGATTACCGGTATCTGGCTTTTCACGGTTTTTCTGGGAGACACTCTGGCCGCCTGGTTTTCGCGCATTTACACTCAGACCACTCCGGGAAATTTCTTTGGTATAATGACTATAATGATAATGGGCGTGACGGTTTTGTTCTATTTTGTGGGCCGCCGTTTTGAGCATGGCGCTATGAATAATGCAAAGAAGGGATGAAAAGCGTAGGGGTTTGATTTATCAAACCCTCAGTATAATTTGTGGTTAGCATGGCATATTTTGGTGCGGGAGTGGAAAAATAGGCTTTTGCTAAAAGGCATATATTGTTAAGACGCAACAGGTTGCAGGCGTCGGGTCACAATTTTCGATTCACATTGGTGAATCGAAAATCAAGACCCGACGCAACTTTTTGGCCTTATGGGACAGCCTCTGGACATCTGCCATGCACGGATGCGGTACATCCGGCCTTTTCAACACCCCCGTACGATAGAATGGCTTTAATTCAATTCCAATGCCCTCCCCAAAAACCGAATTGATTTCCCTCCCTTAAAATAATACATTGCGGATGACAATTATCCATTATTTTTGAACCAAACGAATGGCAAAATGTTTCAGATAAAATATCGCTCATTAATTATGGAAGGGGAATAATGTATCCCGAATTAAATGGCAAACATGCACTGGTAACCGGAGCGGCCCGCGGTTTTGGGCGCTCTATTGCCGTCCGTTTGGCTAAAGAAGGATGTAAGATTATTGTCAACTATCGCCGCTCCATGGCTGATGCGCAATCGGTAGTCGATGAGATAAAATCAATGGGGGGATGGGCTATGGCAATTCGCGCCGATGTCGGAAAGGAAGATGCTCTGGATAAAATGTTTGAGGAAATCAAAACTGAACTTGGTTATCTTGATATTGTTGTGGCTAATGCCGCCTTTGGCGTCCCGGGAAATCTTTTTTCCGCTACCCCTCATTATTGGGATGTCACTCTGGCCGCTTCCGCTCGCTCCTTGTTGAGCCTCGCACAACGGGCTGTTCCGTTAATGAAAAATAATTGGGGAAGAATTATTAGTATCACAAGTGATGGCGGCCAAAAAGTAATTCCCGGATACGGTGTGGTTGGACCGGCCAAAGCGGCGCTGGAATCAATAACCCGCGGATTGGCTTATGAGCTGGCCGGGAAGGGGATTGTTGTCAATGGCGTCCTTGCCGGATTGGCCGATACCAAATCATCACGCTCCATTCCCGGCGCCGACAAAGTTATCGAGCATGCCAAATTCCATACACCTGCCGGGAGAATTGTCGAGGGCGATGATATTGCCAACACCGTCGCCTTTTTATCCTCAAACGAGGCCAACATGATCTGCGGGCAATTTATTGTGGTCGATGGGGGAAGAAGCATAATGGGGTAGAGAACATTCCATTTTCTCAGGGGCTTGTTGAAAAACCCCATTAATGGGGAAAAGTATATTCTTGTGCAATGGAACATATGAATTGTCATGCTGGACGTGACCCAGCATCCGGAAAGTAGCCGCATAAGTGTTCGTCAATGCCGAATCCGGCGAAGACGGACAAGACAGTCACCGCATTCTGGAACCCGTGTCAAAGCACGGGATGACAGGTTGGGGTACGGCGATGAATTTGAATGGTGCACTTTTGCCGTAACATACACTTCTTCAACACGCTCTCAGGATGGTGGGAGTATCAGGTCGTATGGATCACCAAATCCCCAATTTGTCTTTAGCGTAATCCGAAGCCATTTCTTCAGGATTCCAGGGGGGATCAAATACGGTAAATACCGTCACTTTTTCGACGCCATCGACACTCTTAACAGCATCTTCAACCTGTTTGACAAGTTCCGGACCGTAAGGGCAAAAAGGAGCGGTCAGAGTCATGGTTATTTCAATATTTATGCCATCAAATATTGCCACATCATATATCAAACCCAAATCAACCAAACTTAAATCGACTTCCGGATCCGTAACCGGTTTTATTTTTTCCAATATTAATTCTCTGGTCAGCATTGAATCTCACTCCGAGCTTGAAATTTGAGCTTTTTTACTGGCTTCTTTGGCTAAGATAGCATCGATAAGCGTAGTCCATGATAACAGGGCGCACTTGATTCGCACCGGAAATTTACGAACGCCCTTTAAGGCCTCCAAGTCGCCAAGCTCCAATTCGTTTCTGGATTCCTTGCCTTTAAGCATCGATTTGATCACTTCAGCGATTTTTTTGACTTCCTCGAGCGACTTCCCTTTGATAATTTCCGCCAACATGGAACCCGAAGCCACCGATATGGCGCATCCCATACAACTCACATAAATATCTTTTACTTTCTCGCCCTCTAACTCAAGGGCAATTTCTATTTCATCGCCGCAGACAGGATTCTGCCCTTCATTATGAAGATGCACATGCTCCAATTTATTTCGTCCGCGAGGATAGCGGAAATGCTCCATCAATATATCCCGATACAAATCATCAAGCGGCTCACTCATATTTGAAATACCTTCTGGCCTCTTTTAGGCCCGTTATAAGTGCATCAATGTCATTAATGGTATTATAAATATAAAAACTGGCTCGAGTGGTAGCGTTTACGCCAAAAAGTCTCGTTAAAGGCTGGGCGCAATGATGACCGGCGCGCACGGCAATACCCATCATATCGAGAAAAGTCGCTAAATCATGCGGGTGAATATCCTTGTCATTAAATGATACGCCGCCGCCACGCCTTTCGCTATCAAGTGGACCATAGATTTTAATAAAATCAAGCTCTTTCATCTTTTCTAATGCGTAGGCAATTAATCCTTTTTCATGATTTCTAATATTTTCCATCCCAAGCGCATTCAGATAATCAAGAGCCGATCCAAAGGCAATGGCGCCTGCAATATGAGGCGTACCAGCCTCGAATTTATAAGGCAATGCATTCCAATCGGCATAATCAAATTTTACTTCACTTATCATCTCGCCGCCGAAGACTACCGGTTCCATGTTATTTAATATTTCCTCTTTGCCATATAAAAACCCAAGTCCGGTCGGACCAAGCATTTTATGAGCCGAGAAAGCGAGAAAATCAGCATCCATTGCCCTAACATCAATCGGTAAATGCGGCACACTCTGAGCGCCATCAACAAGCGTCACCGCCCCTCTTTTGTGCGCCAAATCAATTATATCTTCAACCGGATTGATTGTCCCCAAGACATTGGACATTTGCGTAAGGGCCACCATTTTCGTATTTGCTGATATTATTTTACCGATATCTTTAAGGTCAAGAAAACCATCAGGGGTAATCGGGATATAAACCAACTCCGCGCCTGTTTTTCGGCTTAGCACAATCCATGGTACCAAGTTGGCATGATGCTCCATCTGGGTAATGACTATTCTATCTCCTTTTTTAATATTGGCCTGTCCCCATGATTGCGCTACCAGATTTATGGCCTCAGTTGCATTGCGGGTATATATTATCTCTTCTCTTTTCACGCCGCCGATAAATTTCGCAACCTTGTCGCGGGTAGCCTCAAAGGCGGTAGTGGCTTCCTCCGCAAGAGTATGCAATCCGCGATGCACGTTGGCATTTTGAAATTTATAATACCGGTCAATAACATCAATTACCGCATTTGGTTTTTGTGTTGTAGCGGCGCTATCGAGATAAATCAATCTCCTCCCGTTTATCTTTCGCTTAAAAATAGGGAAATCCCGCCTTATTACCTCAGGGTCGAATCCATTGCCGTTTCCCGATATATTTTTTGTCACTGCCAATTGTTCGGTTGATTTCATATTCACTCCCTATTCTGCGCCTGCAACAAAGACATCGCCATTTTCAACTTTTGCAGTGTAAGTTTGCACGCCGACAATCGCCGGCATCTGTGTGGCCGCGCCGGTTTTTATATCAAATTTGGCCCCGTGACGGGGACATTCAATTTGGCGGTCATTTACCGCGCCATCGCCAAGCTCGCCGCCATCATGAGTGCAGATATTATCAAGGGCATAGATATCATCGCCGTCTCTGATAAGAACAATCTCCCTATCGCCGATTTTCACGACCTTGCCTTTGCCCAAAAAAACTTCCTTAAATGCACAGGCTTTGATAAATTGTCCCGTCATAATTGCGCCCCTTCGAGCTTGTTCATGATCAAACCGCGCATGAGATTCTGCAATTCGCCCGGCATTTGCGCAATTGTCGGCTCGACAAAGCCGGAAATAACAATCTTAACAGCCTCATCATGCGATACCCCGCGGCTTTTGAGATAGAATAGCATATTCTGATCAATCGGTCCCATAGTTGCCCCATGAGTACATCGCACCTGATCGGTAAGTATTTCCAATTCTGGAATAGACTCCGCCCTTGTGCCTTTGTTAAGCAGAAGATTTCGGTTTTCCTGATACGCTTCACAATTAGCTGTTTCCTTTTCGATTCTAATCAATCCGGTATAGGACGAGGTAGCCTTGTTTTTTAGGACGACTTTGAAATTGATGTTTGACTGCGATTCGCTTTCTTTATGATGGTGCATGGTATGATAATCAAAATGCTGACTTTCATTCCCGAATACTATACCATACATCCGACTCTCCGCGCCGCGGCCATTCAAAATTGTGCCGGCATTTACTTTGGTTGTCGCTCCTCCGACCGCCCCAAATATGGAATAAATACTCGCCCCTTTCCCGATTTCCGCCCGCTGAGTGATATATGATATGCAATTATCAGCCTGTCTTTGAATATTTACATATCTAATCTGAGATGATTCTCCACCGAATATTTCCACCACCCCATTGGAGTTGCCGCTTGTTTCCCTGTAGGGACCGGAATAATCATCTATCAATGTAACCTGCGCATTATTCCCCACAATCACAAGCAAACGCGATATGGCATATAATCCGCCCGCATGGCGATTCAGCAAAATCGGCTTTTCGATAACAGCATTGTCCGGCAAATAAAGAAAATATCCTCCATTCCAGAGCGCCATATTGAAAGCTTCAAATTTACCGGAATTGTGATTTATCAGCCGCCCCAAGTATTTCGAAACCAAGTCCTCATTTTCTCTTGTCGCCAAATACAGGTCCTTAAATATTATCTTCTTCTGCTTTAGTTCCTCAGACATTTTTGTCAGCGTCGTTTTGTCGTCGGGATTGTACCCGATGGCGGCATATTCATCACTGACAGGCCGCCCATTGCCGTTTATATGTTTAGGAAGAACAGGCAGGGTATTCATTAAAGCATCTATATTTGCCGAAAGAAATTGCTCCGGTTTGGAATATCGCCAGAGATGCTGGGCTCTATCCGGCAGAGGCAGTTGATTATAGGCCTGCCAATTTGTTTTTCTGATTTTGTAAAGCCAATCCGGCTCAAATTTATCTATGGCCCGGAAATTTATCGCTCTATTTTCTGATACTATTGTTTCCATGTCATTCCCTTTCTAACCTATCGAACCTTCCATTTCAAGCTCAATAAGCCTGTTAAGCTCAACCGCATACTCCATCGGCAACTCCTTGGTGAAAGGCTCAATAAACCCGTTGATAATCAATAGCCGCGCCTCGTCTTCAGATAAGCCGCGACTGGTGAGATAGAATATCTGCTCCTCGGCCACTTTGCTGACCCGCGCTTCATGTTCGATACGCACATTTTCGGCGTCTATTTCCATTGTCGGATAGGTATCGGAACGTGAGGCGCCATCAATCAGAAGGGCATCGCATTCCACCGAAACCTTGCTATTCTCCGCATTTGGAAAGACTTTCACCAATCCGCGGTATGAGGCTCTGCCGCCCGCTTTCGAAATCGATTTTGAAGTTATCCGCGAGCTGGTATTGGGCGCCGCATGGATAACTTTGGCGCCGGTATCCTGATGTTGCCCATTGCCGGCAAAGGCGATCGAGAGTATCTCTCCCTTGGCGCCCTCACCGACAAGATAGACACAGGGAAATTTCATGGTAAACTTACTGCCAATATTCCCGTCAACCCACTCAACCGTGGCATTTTTATGCGCCATCGCCCGTTTGGTCACAAGATTAAAAATATTATGAGACCAGTTCTGGACGGTTGTATATCTAATATATGCGCCCTCTAAAGCAATCAACTCAACTACTGCTGAATGCAGAGAATGGCTGGTATAAATAGGGGCAGTACATCCTTCAATATAGTGCACGCGCGAGCCTTTGTCGGCAATTATCAGTGTCCGCTCGAACTGCCCCATATTTTCGGCATTGATTCGGAAATATGCCTGCAATGGTATCTTGACATCTACTCCCGGCGGAACATATATAAACGACCCGCCCGACCATACTGCCGAATTCAAAGCCGCAAATTTGTTGTCAGATGGCGGTATCAGCGTCCCAAAATATTTTTTTACTATTTCAGGGTGTTCCCTAAGGCCGCTATCCATATCAAGAAATATTATTCCCTGTTTCTCAAGATCTTCCTTGAATGAGTGATAAACTACTTCTGATTCATATTGGGCCGTAACACCGGCGAGGAATTTTCTCTCGGCTTCCGGAATGCCCAGTTTATCGAAGGTATTCTTAATATCTGCGGGAACATCATCCCAATTCCGACTCTGGAATTCGGTTGGTTTGATATAATAAAAGATATTGTCGAAATCAATACTGTTTAAAAGCTCGGTGTTGCCCCATTTTGGCATAGGCTTGGAGAGGAATGTATCAAGAGCCTTATGGCGAAAATCCCTCATCCAGTCATCTTCCTTTTTCATGCGGGATATCATCTCCACTACTTCATGATTTATTCCTCTGGGAGATTTATGAAAATACTTCTCCGGATCATGAAAGCCGTACTTTTCGGCGTAATTATCGCCGATATCCGACACCTTAGAATTCTTGTTAATAATATTATCCATGGTTACACCTCGGCTATCTGAAAAACTTCATTTTCGATCCAATCATATCCCTTTTCTTCAAGCTGAAATGCCAATTCCGACCCGCCGGAACGTACCAGGCGACCATGCATCATCACATGCACATAATCCGGCTTGACATAATTGAGAATCCGCTGATAATGTGTCACCAAAAGAACCCCGCCGTCAGAAGGAGCGGAGGCATTAATACCGTTCGATACAATTCTGAGAGCGTCGATATCCAGACCGGAATCGGTTTCATCAAGCAATGCCACTAATGGCTTAAGCATAGCCATTTGCAGAATTTCAATCCGCTTTTTCTCACCGCCCGAAAATCCATCGTTGAGATAGCGAGTCGCAAATGTCTTATCTATTTCGAGCAACTGAAACTTATCCATAAGCTCTTTGCGGAAATCTTTCAACGCCGAATCATCGCCATTATGCTTGGCCTTAACCGCCGAACGGAGAAAATTGGCCACGGTGACGCCGGGAATTGCCATAGGATATTGGAATGCCAAAAATAATCCGGAGCGAGCGCGAGCGGTAGCATCCATCTCCAGAAGGTTTTTGCCGTTGATATATGCCTCACCCTTGGTGATGACATAATTGGGATGACCCGCCAAAGCATTCACCAGCGATGATTTCCCTGAACCATTCGGTCCCATGATGGCATGCTTTTCACCCCGCTTTATTTCCAGAGAGAGACCTTTGACAACCTCTTTCCCCTCTACTTCGACATGAATATCATGCATTGCAAAAACTATGTTGTTGTCTGACATATTAACCTCTATTGAATTCATTGTTTTGTTCTGATTTGTTTAATGGTCTTGGATATTGTTTTATATGACCGTTGTTTGATGCCAGATCGGCTAAAGTCACATTATCAAGATATCCGCTCATAAATTCATTGAAAGCACCCCAGACATTCCTGACCGTGCAATCATCGGCGTGGATACAGCATTCGGTATCGCCGGTATATCTTTCGCAATGGCTCGAACCGAATACCGGCTCCCCAAGAGCGCTAAATATTTCTCTCAGCATAATCTCGCCGGCTGGTTTGGCAAGAATATATCCTCCCTTGCGACCCCGCGCCGCATTAACCAGGCCCGACTGTTTGAGAATCATTAGTAACTTTCCGGCATAAGGAAGCGATAATCCTTCTCTGGCGCTAATTTCAGGCAAAGTGAGAGCCGAATCGCCATTTTTGGCCAAGAGTATCATACATCTTAAACCATATTCTTCGAGTGCGGAAACTTTCATTTATAACTTCTCCGGTCTTTTTTATCTTCTTATTATACGTATAATCATTACAAAATAGTATAGTATATTCAAGATTTTCTAACAAAAGATATTAAATAAGGTTCCGATTAAAGAAATATTATTTTAATTGGGAAAATCCATCTATCTTAGCATTTAACTAAATCATTGAAATTCAATCTGATGCAAAAATAATGGAAATTATCAATATTAAAATATTGATAATTTGTAGAAAGCCATTGAATGGGACTGTTGAAAAACCCTCAATATTGAGGAAATAGATATTTCTTGGGCAATAAAGCGCATGAAATGTCATTCCCCGCCGCGGGGAGTGTTGAAAAAGCCCTGTTTTTGCATTTAAGAGCGGCTTTCTGGTGGAAGATGATCATGATAGGCGTTTATGGACAATTCATGGAAGAGATTTCTCCAAATGCACCAAAATACCCCTATTAGGGCGTTACAGTCCCTGTTTAGCAAGATAAAAAAGGCTATCAGCCTCTTGAAGTTGATCACAGCGGCTACCAGAAGACACTGAATGCGCATCTTGAACAGACCTCGCCGCCAGGCCCGACATAAACCATGCCATTGTTTTGCCTCCGCAAAGACACCTTCAGCCACCGGCGCTTGACGCCGATAGGGTCTTATACGGCAATGTTTGACATCAAATATATTTAATATGGTCTCAAAGAAGTGGGTATCTTTGGCCTTCTGTGATGTGAAAGAAGTAA
>JAGVEJ010000247.1 GCA_020058225.1 Candidatus Zixiibacteriota bacterium
CCATAATTACGCTCCTGAAGGCCTTGCCTTTAGACTATTTATTAAAAATAAATCTTGATAAATCTCCAAAAAGGGGGTATGATCTTATTCAGTATCCCTCATTATATATTGCTTTGGCGGGTATATTTTAGGGGGCAGAAGGGCCTATTTCTCATAAATTTTCTATTTTTGGCCTGCCGGAATATCAAAATCGATTTGCCTTTCGGATAGAAAATGATAAATTATATGGTCAATAGAGTTATTGTTTATGAAGGAGATTAGTATGGCAGTTCTTGATCAGCTACGCAAATATGTCAAACAGAATAACATAGAATATATCGACCTGAAATTCAGCGACCTAATTGGAGACTGGCATCATATAACAATTCCCGCAAAAAGCCTTGATAGTGAACTATTCAAAAATGGAGTTGGAGTTGATGGTTCTTCTCTCCCCGGCTTTACTCGAATTGAACGCGGCGATATGATTATTATTCCAGACCCGGCGATTTATTTTATTGACCCGTTTTTCGAGCGTCCTACCTTATCCTTTATATGCGATATTTTTGCCGTTGCCAAAAAGGTTGAACCGTACTCGCGCAATCCGCGCCGTGTCGTTCGCGATGCCGATAAATATTTGCGTTCTATGATTCCCGGCGCCAATGTCATGCTGGGTCCGGAATTTGAATTTTATCTTTTTGATGATGTTCGTTTCAATCAAGGGCCGGGCGAGGGGTATTACTTTATTGATTCCGAGGAAGCCGAGTGGAATACAGCCGGCAGAGAAGGCTCTCGCAATCTGGGATATAAAGTGCAGTATAAGGGCGGATATCACGCCGCCCCGCCCAAGGATAGAACTTATAATATTCGCTCTGAAATGACCGCTCTTTTAAGCGAGGTTGGGGTGGGGATAAAATATCATCACCATGAAGTTGGCGGCGCTGGACAACATGAAATCGAAACCAAATTTGATACTCTGCCAAGAATGGCCGATCAAACCATGATGATAAAATATTTCATTAAGAACTATGCTTTCCGCTGTGGCAAATCCGCGACCTTCATGCCGAAACCGTTATTCAACGAACCCGGCTCAGGATTACATGTGCATCAGTACCTGGCAGATAAAAAGGGCTCTATTTTTTATAATCTAAAAGGACCGGCCAATCTTTCCAAAAATGGACTTTATTATGTGGGAGGCTTACTTAAACATGCGCCGGCGGTCTTCGCCTTTACCAACCCATCTACTAATTCATACAAGCGCCTTATTCCCGGGTTTGAAGCTCCGGTCAGGGGAACATATTCGGTCGGCAATAGAACGGCCTGTATCAGAATACCGGGATATCTTTTAAATCCGAAAACTCATCGCCTGGAATTCCGCCCTCCAGATGGCACCTGCAACCCATATTTGGCTTATGCGGCGATGTTAATGGCCGGATTGGATGGAATTCAGAATAAAATTGACCCGGGAGAACCGTTTGATAAAGATATTACTCACCTCCCGGAAAAAGAATTGGCCAAAATCCCTTTGCTTCCAACATCTTTGACCAAGGCGCTTGATGCTTTAGAGCGTGATCATCAGTTCCTTCTTAAGGGAGGAGTTTTTACCGAGGATTTGATAGAATCCTGGGTAGCGCTTAAGCGCAAGGATGTCGATCAGATTCGGATCCGCCCCCACCCCTGGGAGTTTTATTTGTACTACGATAAATAGTTTTTTCAAAGAGATAATCTCAATAGCGAAGTGGCTTATGACCACCCCGCCATTCTTTGATTCATCATGCCTAAAATCTTTGGTTAATTTCTTTCCTTAAAATTATAGTCCGGGCGGGCCGGCAATGAATCGAATATGGCCACATAATTATCATATCGGAATTGCGGGATTTCTCTATTGGCCACCGCCTTTTTGACACCGCAATCCGGTTCCATTATATGACTACATCCCGCAAAGCGGCAATCCGGCAAATATTTTTCAAATTCAGTATAATAATCTGACAATTGCGGCCTTTCTATTTGCCAAAGTCCAAGTATTTTTAAGCCCGGGCTATCAACGACATACCCACCATTGGGAAGAGCGAATAATTCCACCATTGAGGTGGTATGAATACCCTTATTGGTATATGATGAAACCTCTCCTGTCTTGAGATTTAATCCGGGGATAAGCCTATTCAATATGGCGCTTTTTCCGACTCCCGAATGCCCGGAAAAAATTGTTCGATGATTTTTAAGTAGTGGATCCAATTGCTCTATTCCTTCTTCGGTCAAGGCCGATATCGGGCAAAATTCCACGCCTATGGCGCGATATCCTTCTCCCAATTCATAAAGGTAATCGGATTTTTCGAGATCAATTTTATTGATAATAATAATTGGTTTAAGACCGCCGATATGAGCGGAAATCAAAAAACGATCTATAAGCCCTGATTTGAGGGGGGGATTTTTGATCGACGATATAATAGCCAGTTGGTCAAGATTGGCGGCGATGACTTGTTTTTTTTTGTCTATCCCTTTGGCGGCACGGAAAAACATAGTCCGGCGCGGTTTGACATCTTCAATAGAGCCGGTACCATCAGACCCCAAAGAAATAATTACATCATCGCCAACCGCCACTGGCGTGGTGGAGCTGGTTTTGAATTTGACTTTGCCTCTGATTTCGCAAGAGATATTGCTATTTTGATAACGGACTATAAACGACTTACCATGACTGCGGATTACAATCCCTTCAATGGCCTTGGAGTACGTCATCATCCTCTTCCATTAGGAGGTTCC
>JAGVEJ010000010.1 GCA_020058225.1 Candidatus Zixiibacteriota bacterium
ATCGGACGACCAAGAGTCATAGCTTCCTTCCTTTCCATCAAAAGAAAGCTAAAACCCTCAAACTAATTATGCAAGATAATTCTGGGACAAGACACTAGTTGTCCCATCCGATGAATTAATTGCCCGGTTCAACCGTCTGGTTGATCCTCTATTTGCGAAATTCCTAAATAATCGAAGGGAATCACGCTGCCTAGCCAGTATTCGCGATGTACTACTACCAAAGCTGCTTGGTGGGGATATCCTGATCAAGAACGCAGAAAGGAAGGGTCGAAAGCATGAACGAAAATGAATCAACTGGCAAAACTGAAGTTAGTAGTGACACTGTCTTTAAAGCCATTGTCGATCAAGCTCTCTCCTTTTACAGATTGATAGTCACTGTAGCAAGTACTTTCTTAGGTGGTACTTTGGTTTTCATTGAAAAGATTGCACCTGCCCCCACGCAATGTTCCTTATGGCTTCTGGGAGCCGGATGGCTATTTCTGATTGCGACCATCCTTTGCGTTGCCTTCGTTCACCGTTTGAACTTGCAATCGGGAAAGCATGTGATGGCTGGCCGTAATGATTTAGCCGCGCCTATAGATGTAAAATCGAGGTTTCTTTCGACAATGACTTCTATACTTTTATCTGCAGGTTTGTTGGCCATAGTCGCTTTCGGAATGGTCAATTTAATTGCGAGAACCCATTAATAAAAGGAGTTTCAGATGCCTGACAGCAAAAATAATCCAAAAACTAATACTGCAAATGTCAAAGAATCGATTCCGTTTGGAAGCGTAAAACCAGTATGTGCCAATACGCCAGCTACCAACAATGCGGGCGGGATTGTCAGCGCTACAAACCAGCCGAGACAAAGCACTACTCAATCGCCGGTCGAGAAGTCAATACCGTTCGCCAATGTGAAACCGAAACCTCCAAATGAGGCCGCTTCGAATCAGTCAACCGGCCAAAACAGCACAACAGAACAATCCTCAGGAAAAGAGTAAGGCTATCGATTGACTTGTGAACATTATCTATTGAACATTTGCAGTCTCAAAGTAACAATATAATAAGAGGATGTTAATGAAAAAGCCGACACAGTCACTTCGTAAAATCGTAGCTTTTCTTAATAATCCAGATGAGGATGGCGGATTCTGGCTTCCGAATATTCAAAGAGAATTTGTCTGGAGCGAAGATCAAATCTGTCGCTTGTTCGATTCAATTTTGAGAGAATACCCAATAAGCACGCTACTCATATGGAAAACCAGATCAAAGATTAAGCATAGGAAATTTATCGACAATTACACTGATAGTTTGCGACTTAGCGCTTTCTACATGCCCGAAAACGAGAACAAAAAATGCTTGGTTCTCGATGGCCAGCAACGGCTCCAGAGTCTTTTCATAGGGCTGAAGGGGAGCTATTGCTGTCGAGAACTCTACTTTGATATCCTTAGCGGCGCGGTTGCTGCACCCGATGATATAAAGTACAAATTTGCTTTCCTTGATTCGACCAAAGCTTTATTCCCATGGATAAAATTCAAAGATTTAGTATTTGGCTCAACGGATTACTACACGGCCTCCAAAAAACTGATTGAAAGGGCCGATCGCACTTTGAATGACGATGAAATCGATAAATTAAATAAAAATGTTAGCGTTGTATTCAAGGCTTTTCACTCAGATGACGGCATTTCCTATCAGGAATTGGATAGCATCGAAAATGCTGATCTTTACTCTGAAAATGATGTAGTAGAGGTATTTATACGTGCAAACTCCGGCGGGACTCATTTGCCCAAATCCGACCTACTTTTTGCGCTTTTAGCTTCAAGCTGGGATGAAGCTAATACAAATATGGAAGTGCTCTTGGATGAATTGAATCGACACGGGTTTGCATTCACCCGCGATTTTATATTAAAAACATGCCTAACATTGCTTGACAAAGGTGCTCGCTATGAAGTATCTAAATTTCGAACGGCTGGAGTTCGGGAAGATATAGAAAGTAAATGGGATAACATATCTGCTGCTTTGAAGGCAGTCTTGGATTTTGTTAGGGGAAAGACCTTTATTCACTGCGGAAAAGCTATGCCTTCATATCTAGTCCTAATTCCGCTGATATATGCCAAATATCATTACCCTGAAACCTGGGCTACGGTAGCAGAAAAGGAAGATTATCTGCTACGTTCGCTAATCACGGGGGCATTTAGCGGAACACCGGATCAACTCATTGATGATTGCGTGGCGAAGCTTAGAACTACAGAAGCATTCAATACAAAAGAAATGTTTGAAGTCATAAAATCAAAAGGAAGAAGTCTTGAACTAACCTCAGATCGCTTTTGGGCTAATGGGTATGGCTCGGATAATATTCACCTCATATTCAACTTGTGGTACAAGGATTTCAATCATACTCCTGCTTTTGAGGCCAATCTGCCACAAATTGATCATATCTTTCCGCAAAGCGTTCTCCGGGGAGTTCGCGACGTGAATCCAACGACTGGCAATCGGACAATCATAAAGTACAAGAAAGAAGACCGCGACCAACTTGCGAATTGCATGTTATTAACTCAGGAAGAAAATGGGGCCGGGGGGAAGCGTGATATTCTGCCTGAAGTTTGGTTTGAAGGCAAACCGGATTATTATCTGAATTTGCATTTAATTCCAAAAGACAAAGCGCTTTGGAAGCTGGATCGATTCGAGGAGTTCATTGTAGAACGCAAGAAGCTGATAGAATCGAAATTCGGTTATCTTATGGTTGCGAAACCTGCAGCAGCAAGTGGAACAGATTAGGCAAAATGAGTATTTGCGAATCGCATCTTGAGGAAGTAGCCATTTCATGGTTGACTGGCTTGGAGTATTCTCATGCCTTCGGGCCACATATTGCCCCCGATGAATCGGCAGCAGAGCGAGCTTCATTTTCTGATATAATCCTCATAGGTCGATTATATGCAGCTATTGGACGGCTAAATTCAGAATTGTCAAAAGAAGCAGTTGAAGAAGTTATCAGGAAAGTCACGCGGACGGAGCATCCGGCTCTGATTCAAAATAACCATAGGTTTCATGATTTGTTAGTCAATGGCGTCCCGGTCGAAACTAAAATTGATGGACAATATCGGCATAGGACAGCCAGGCTCATTGATTTTGATAATCCCGAACAAGACGACTGGTTGGCAGTCAATCAATTCACGGTAATTGAAGATCAACACAACCGCCGCCCGGATATAGTAATTTTTGTAAATGGCTTGCCCCTGGCTGTAATCGAATTAAAAAATCCTGCCGATGAAGATGCCACAATCTGGACAGCCTTTAATCAGATCCAGACATACAAGCATCAGATACCGTCACTGTTTGTTTACAATGAAGTTGTGATTATATCCGATGGACTGGAAGCCCGGATTGGCTCTTTGACGTCTAATCGAGAAAGATTCATGCCCTGGCGGACTATTGAAGGCGATGATACCGCTCCGACTAGTAAGCTGCAACTGGAAGTACTGATTAAAGGGGTATTCGATAAGCGCCGGTTCTTGGACTTAATCCGGCATTTCATAGTCTTTGAAACCGAATCAAATGGCACAGTTTCCAAAAAGATTGCCGGTTATCACCAGTTTCATGCCGTCAATAGCGCAATCAATTCCACTATCGAAGCGACCCGTACGACTGGGGACAAACGTTGCGGAGTAGTCTGGCATACCCAGGGATCAGGAAAGAGCCTTACAATGGCCTTTTATGCTGGGAAAGCGATTCTGCATCCGGCTATGGAAAATCCGACTTTGGTAGTCATAACCGACCGCAATGATCTTGACGACCAATTATTTGGCACATTTTCACGCTGTCACGAATTATTGCGGCAGAAGCCCGTCCAGGCCCAGGACAGGGCCGATCTTCAGAAACTTCTGCAAGTAGCATCCGGCGGCGTTATTTTCACGACTATTCATAAATTTTTCCCCGAAGAAAAAGGGGGAAATTATCCGCTTCTGTCTGAACGGCGTAATATAGTGGTCATTGCCGATGAAGCGCACCGCAGCCAATATGATTTCATTGACGGTTTTGCGCGGCATATGCGAGACGCCTTGCCGAATGCGTCATTCATAGGCTTCACCGGAACGCCGATTGAGCTTCAGGATAGAAACACGCGGGCAGTCTTTGGCGATTATATCAGTATTTATGATATTCAACAGGCGGTTTATGACGGCGCTACGGTCAAGATTTATTATGAATCCCGCCTTGCCCAATTGGATCTCAATGAAAATGAAAAGCCTAAGCTTGATGTTGAGTTTGAAGAAGTCACTGAAGGGGAAGAATTATCTCATAAAGAAAGGCTGAAAACCAAATGGGCAGCCCTTGAAGCGGTAGTCGGAACTGAAAAACGAATCAATATGATTGCTGAAGACCTGGTAAAGCATTTTGAAGCCCGCTGCAATACTCTTTTCGGCAAAGGATTAATTGTCTGCATGAGCCGCCGAATTTGCGTTGAGATGTACAAAGCCATAACGAGGCTTCGTCCGCAGTGGCATGATAATGATGATCAAAGAGGGGCAATTAAAGTCGTAATGACCGGATCAGCGACTGATTCAGTGGAGTGGCAAGATCATATTCGAAATAAACCGCGCCGGGAAAAACTCGCAGACAGATTTAGGAATCATGATGATCCCCTAAAATTGGTTCTAGTTCGCGATATGTGGCTTACGGGCTTTGACGTGCCTTGCCTGCATACAATGTATGTTGATAAGCCAATGAGAGGGCACGGACTAATGCAGGCAATTGCCAGAGTGAATCGGGTATTCAGGGATAAGCCCGGCGGCCTGGTTGTTGATTATCTGGGTTTGGCAGATCAGTTGAAGAAGGCACTTGCCAATTATACCCAGAGCGGAGGCAAAGGAGAAACAACAATTGATCAGGAAGAGGCAGTCGCAATCATGCTTGAAAAATATGAGATATGTTTTGATCTATTTCATGGCTTTGACTGGTCAATTTGGACGTCCGGCACACCCGAACAGCGCATAGGATTATTGCCACCCGCCCAAGAGCATATTTTGCGTCAGGAGAATGGCAAAGAAAGATTATTAAAGGCAGTAACCGAGCTTTCTCAGGCTTTTGCTTTGTCAGTGCCACACAGGGAGACATTCAGGATAAGGGACGATGTTGGATTTTTCCAGGCTGTTAGATCGGCTTTGGCCAAGACATCAGTCGGCCCTCCAATATCGGGCTCTGAGTTGGAATTTGCGGTTCGCCAGCTTGTATCCAAGGCAATATCGGCTGAAGGCGTTATTGATGTTTTTGCAGCAGCAGGATTGAGCAAACCAGACATATCGATTTTGTCTGATGAATTCTTGGCTGAAGTTAAGGAGCTGCCGCATCGCAATCTTGCGGTTGAGCTTTTGGAGAAACTTCTAAGAGATGAAATAAGAAATAGGTCAAAAAAATATTTAGTGCAGGCACGATCATTCGCGGAGATGCTTGATAAAACGATAAAAGCATATCATAACCGAGCCATTGAAACAGCTCAGATAATTGAAGAACTGATCGCGCTGGCCAGGGAGATGCGAGAAGCAAATCAGCGCGGCGAGCAACTTGGATTGAGCGAAGAAGAGCTGGCATTTTACGATGCTTTGGAAGTCAATGATAGTGCTGTAAAGGTTTTGGGAGAGGAAACCTTAAGGCAGATTGCCCGCGAGCTTGTAGATACCGTTAGAAGGAATGTCACTATCGACTGGACAGTAAAAGAGAGCGTACGGGCCAAACTACGCACTTTGGTCAAACGATTATTGCGCAAGCACGGTTATCCGCCGGACAAGGAGCAGAAAGCAACAGAAACCGTTCTTGAGCAGGCGGAATTGATTGGCAAAGATTGGGCGGCTTAAGCAGCATTATATCATCCACTAATTTGGCCTAAGGGTTTCATTTTAAAGGGCGCTACAAAAATGGCTAGCCGGTGAGGCATGACCTGGGAAGAGGAAGACTGGATCGACAACGAGGCAACTTCGCACGGGGGTCCGGATGAATGAACAAAGAAAAATTCTGGGCCGCGAACTATGAGCACGCGGTCACGATCGCTCCATAAAATTTGCGCATTTTATTATCATGTTTTTACTTCGCGAGCCAATTACCATTCCCTATCTACAAGAATTTCAATCAGTTACTGCAGCGATGTAAATCGTTTCTTTTAATCCCTCATTGACTGGATCAAGGTATGAATTTTCGCTCGAAAAAAGGCGGCATTTCTTATATGCCGCCTCTAACTCGACAAAAACCGCAAATAAAACTGTAATCGGCGGTTCAAAAATGTCCCCAAATAGCCGTTTCAGTCTCAGATCCCGTTTATAGTAGTGTTTTAAAATAAAAAGAAAGAAGGCGGGGGGACTATCTCATGATTCCCGTCTATGAGGAGGGCTAGACATGAGAATTAGGAGGGAGAAATAAGTCCGTTGCTATCAGGAGATCCATTAATACTATCCGTAATATTGATGAGCTATGAATTGGTTAGTTATGGGTGTCATCCTTGGACAAGTGTTTCGATGATCTCGGTAAAAGGCGGCGTAATTGATAATATCCGAAAACCGGCATAATATGGTTCTGCCTCAGATTCCCTTTTGCACCACACACACTGGGCATTGACAATAATCTGATGAACTCCTCTGACATCTTTTGGAAGATCTATCCTGAAATTATAAATATCACCCTTTATAATCTCTTTGCTGCCGACTATTTTCATTCCTTCAAGAGTTAAATCAACAAGATGGCCGGCCGATTCCATCTTTTTTAGATCAATCACGTCAAAGAATTGCTTTTTGTATTTGCGGCCGTATTGAAAAAAGAACTCGGTTTGCCAGCGAGCCAGCTTTCGTTTGTTCTGAGTCTTGACTTCTTCCATATTCTTGGCCTAATATTTGTCTTATTGGCGCGAACCCAGATGATCTGACAATCTTAATTATTAATCGGCAAAAACCTGAAGAAGGATTAATATTGCAAAAAGACCATTTTTGAGCAAACCACCCCTGCGTCTCCCCCGCAAGAATGGATTTTTCAGCTATTATCTACATTAATTCATGATTATAAGGACTGATTTTAGTCAGCCAACCCGCTCAAGAATATTATAGGACCATGATTTCATTTGAGAAACCCTGATTCAAGAATAAGCCAGTGCTTCAGCTCGTCTGCCCATGGCAATCTCTTTTTTCGTATGACTGAGCATTTGTTTTTCCAAGTCTCGAAGCTGCTCAAGTAATCCCAAGGCTCCCTTTTCAAGACCGATGGCGTGTTGAACGAGATTTATTGCTTCATGAGGATTGCCATTGATTAACAATATGCCGGCCTGCTGCAGATTCTGGCGTAGTTCCAATTGATAATTCTGTATTCGTTGTTCGTTGTTTTGGAGCTCTCTTTCGATGCCGAGTTTTCGATATTCGTCTGATAGTTCCTTTTTTAGGATTATTTTAGAAGGACCATCCAGACTTCCTAACTGATTTCGTGTTTGAGCAGAATAGATGGACCAGTCAACGGCCAGAATTCTTTTATGAAAGGCCCGTAATCTATTGAGGTTCTGGACAATTTCCATTTGGCGGGGTAATATATTATCAAGCTGGGTTTTGATTTCTTTTCTCGCTTCGGGCAAATGGCCATATTTTTGAATTAGTCCCATAATTTCCGTTAACTGTTCCAGAACAGCGTGGCTGGCCTTATATGCTTTCTTAGTGATAGGCTTGATTTGATGTTTCTGGAATAGTTTTGACTGGTTTAAGATTGATGGGGTAGTTTGAAGCTCGCTTTTAGCTTTATCAAGCATCGGCTCTAATTTTTCCTTCATATTCTTACGATGGAAGAAATGGGTCAAAATAGTATATCCGGCAATGAAGAATCCAATCAGTAGTCCAAGATTTATCAGCGGCATGGTTCTATTGACCCAAGCAAAGAACCCCGGCACGGCCGCGATCATTGAAAGAAGCACCAGGATATAAGCGATAGAACCTGAGAAAGCTTGTTCCCCCACCCAGATGTTGAACTAGACGGAATATCATGACTCCCAGGATGCCCAGAAATATGCCGGCGGCAATGGGGCCAAAGGATCTCAGTGAAAATCCCAATAACTGCTCAGCTATAGCCAGCGAAATAGCCAGGCTGACACCGATGCCTATGGCGATCGCCTTTCCCCCGTTCCCTTGAAATCTCTTTCCCAGAGTTACCTGAGCCAGTCCGACAAAGATCAGGAGATAAATTGCTAAATCTATAAGTATTGCATATCTCTCATAAAGCCTTGATAGGTCAATATATTCCAAGGGTCTGAATAATTCTCCAAGGCCCAGCGTACTGACTTGAACGAATAGACTGACAACCATGATCAGGTCATTAAGGGTTATGCTTATTTATAAGCTTTTCGATTTTAATAAATCTTCCGGCCGGGATTTGCAGGAATTTATTGTTGCCAAATCGCCGGAATTTTCTCATTTTTGTCAATATGATAATGAAGCTCGGTTGGCTCACTGATATCCATCTCGACTTACTGGAATTCTCTCGGAAAGATGAGTTCTTTCTTGCCTTAAAATCCAGAAAAATGGATGCTGTTTTAATCAGCGGGGATATTGGCAACTCTCATGGTCTTGTCAACTTATTGACGGAGATAGAAAGAGAGCTTTCACTACCTATCTATTTTGTCATGGGGAACCATGATTTTTATTACGGTTCTATTCCTGAGGTAAGAGCCGCCGTGAAGAAGCTTTGCTCCGCATCCGAAAAACTAAACTACTTGACCGATTTAGGAGTTATCAAATTATCCGAGGAAACGACACTAATCGGTCACGATTCCTGGGCCGATGGTCGCTTTGGCGATTACGACTTGTCTGAAGTCATGCTGAATGACTATTTTTTGATTAAAGATTTTAAGGATTTGTCAAAAGCAGAGCGTCTGCACGCTATGAATACTCTGGCCGATGAAGCCGCCATACATTTGAATATTAATCTTCCCAAAGCACTTAAAATTTCGCAGACGGTCATATTATTGACGCATGTCCCTCCCTTTCGCGAAGCCTGCTGGCATGAGGGGAAAATTTCCGGCCCTGACCATCTCCCCCATTTTGCCTGCAAGGCGGTTGGAGACGTGCTATATAATATTATGGAAAAGCATCCAGACAAAAAACTGATCCTTCTCTGCGGCCACACACACAGCAGCGGTGAGGTTAAGATCTTGGACAATTTAATTGTCTATACCGGCGACGCCGCTTATGGCGCCCCAAAGATTCAAAGAATATTTGAATTTGCTTGATTAGATATTGAAAACGCATTGACATTAGCCAAACTGCTTTTAATTTAGAGAATAATGATATCTAAATTGTTTAACGACGCGCAATCACAATTGTGACAATATAATATCGAGGATTGAACCATGTTTTCACGTTCGGAATTTCAAAGTATAATTGATGAAATAGAAAACTGTAAGCTCATCGATCAAGATTTCTTGGAATTAAGGCAAGAGTTGATAATTGCTGCTGTCAATTACTCCCGAATTCGGGTAGATTGGTATCTGGCTGTCTCAGAGGAACGAGCCCGAATTGAATCCGGAAGGACAGCTGCTCACGATCGATTCATCGATGCCTGCAACATCCTAAGCCGGTATATGGGTCAGCACAATGAGAGCAATGCATGGAGGGTGGCCCTCAGTGACGATCGCAAAGTGATTGGTGATTTTGCCTGTTACATTCATGCGATTTATGGTTTGAAGGCTAGATAGATGCTGGCAATTGGACAGTATTCAGAGGATATGATTTCAGGAGGCATATTAAGCTTCCTAAGTGAGAATGGATTAAATCTATGACATCCCCAGCGCTGTTCACAATAGGACGTGATTGCCTTTCACTTCAGCTACTTGACTATGAAAAGAACGACCGCGAATGGATCCTCTGCCAACTTCGATTCAGTATGGACACTTTTATTTTAAGAACAGAAATCTCCATTTACCATACTGAATTGCGCGCTATTCATAATATTTTCCGTAAAGTCCAGCAATCTCAAAAGACTGAATCATTCACGCATTTGGAGGAGGAATTTGGCATGGATATTATGCCTATAGATGCTCAAAATTACAGTATTTCTGGATGGATTCGTGCCGATGGTACTTTCAGAGATGACAACGATAATAATACTTTGGTCATAAATTTCAGCTTTCAAACTGACGGTGACAGACTGCAAAAATCGATATCTGAGCTAGAGCAGCTTTTACCCGATTGGCCATGATAACCACAGTAGGCCGAATCTATCGGGCGGCAGATGCAATTCTCCAAATTTTCCAACCATGAGGACTTGTTATGCCGGAGTTTTTATAAAAGACTCCGAATTTACAAGATTTCGATTGCCGAGTTAATATTCATTGGGGTTGGTGTCATTTTTGTTTTTGAATTGCTTTGTTTTCATCGGTCGCATAAGATTCAGCCTCTGGATTGGACTCTTGTAGAGTTATGAATATAATTAATCTTTCATCAGAACCTATTGGCAGGCTTCACTCTTGGATTCCATCCGGACTCCAGGCAATGGAAATCGTATTTTTGCCCGATGCCTGCCCCGGCAAGTCGCCCCTGCCTACCGGAACGGCAGTCCTGACAAATCAGGATGATTGGCGGCGATTCGCCATATCTGACTGCGGCTGCGGCATGAGACTCTTGAAATCAGAAATTTCCCTGAGCGATTTCACCTTACCACAATGGAACCAACTGGCCGATATGCTGCGGGCAAACAAAGGGAAATTGGGTGATCTTGGTGGTGGAAACCATTTTCTGGATGCCTTGGCTCCTTATAACGTTGGCTCTCTGCATTTTCTTATTCATACCGGTTCAAGAAATGAATCAAATCTTGTCGACCACTTGGTTGATTCCCCTGAGGAGTTTGACAAAGAATTTGAAAGGGTTATTGTTTGGGCTGCGGAAAATCGGGCTACGATCCAAAAGGCCGTAGAATCAGTTTTTGGCAAGACAGAGTTATTGCTTGATCTGGCTCACAATTCCTATGAGAAATTGATGAACGGCCAGGCAATTATTAGGAAGGGTGCGGTTCATATTAGGCCTCAGGAATTAGCGGTCATCCCTTCGCATATGTCAGGCGACGTTTCCCTGGTTCGCGCTAAAGATTCCGTGGCAGATATTCTCTGCTCTATGAGCCATGGCACGGGGAGAAAAATGCCAAGAGGAAAATGCAAGCCATTGGCTGACAAATATGACTTTGACCGATTAAGAAAAGCCATTCTTATCCCGGCAGGTATTGAAAATGCTTCTTTGCGGACTGAAGGACCGTATGCTTACCGTGATTTGGATGAGTGCCTTTCCCTGATTCACGGATATGTTGAAGAAATCGATCGATTTGCGGTGGTCGGGTATATGGGGCATCTGTAGAATTATTGCCTCCGATTTCAATTTTATGGCCAATTTTCGCCCAAAAATTCCTTCAAGCCAAACAGTAGAGCAAAGAATCGTATCTTCTAATAATTACATATGAAAAACGCTGATAAGAATCATGCCAGAGGGAGACCCTTAAGAGTTTTAGTTGTTGAGGATGATAAGGAACGAATCGAGGCGCTACTTGGGATTTATATGTATCATGATATTGCTGTCGCTGAATCAGCTCAAGACGCAAATGAATTCCTTAGTCAATATCAATTTGATGTAGTTCATTTGGATTATGACTTGAATAGTACATTGACTGGAGCCGATGTCGCCGCCTCCATTCCGGAGCAGAATAAGAGCGCGGTCATAATAATTCATTCCGACAATCCCTCCGGAGTCGACTGTATCAAAGCCCTGTTGCCCGATGCATACCCTATATCTATTTCAGAATTCCTGTCAAAGAATGAATTTTCGAGCCGTTTGAAGGCTTTATATCATTTTCTATATGACATCCAATATATAATCGCACCGACATAGAGCCGCAAATTGTTGTCTTGTCAGTCCCCCAAGCGTGACTGATAACTCATC
>JAGVEJ010000006.1 GCA_020058225.1 Candidatus Zixiibacteriota bacterium
ACGACTTATAAATTTGTTATTTCTCCTGTGCAATTCTGGCACAGCGTTTGATTACATGATTTATTGAAGGTTTTAGAGTTCCCAACTTATTGAGCCTCCGATAAGGGTTTGGGTAGGGGGGAAGCCATTGCCAATAAATGGCTCTCCCCCACTTGATGAGGGACAAATAAGGATGGAAATTTTGAGGTGCTTTTTATCACGAGTTGGATTATTAAGAAATCTCTTCAACCCCTGCAAATGGAAAAGGGATGGCAGTCCTTAATAATTGAAAATTGATTAATGAAAGGAAGTGCAAGAAATATTAATAATATTTTGGCGAAAAATGGCAATCTCTATTGACAATTGGAGTTATTTACCATGATATTATGTATCATAATCATAGAGGTCAAGAAATTCTTGACTCTTGGGGTCAATATTGGTTGCCTATATCAAAAAAAGCCCTTTGAAGGGTTTATCTGGAGGAAATATGAATGCTTGTCAATTGAGAGTTTTTTTGTCGCTAATGCTGATTGCCTTATGGCTGTCATTTTCAGGCTGTGTCATAGCTGATGACCAAGAGGCTCAATTCGATGTAATTTTTGGAAAAGCAACTTCCACAAAGACCGTGCATCTTGAAGGGCTGGTAACCTGTCAAACTATCAATGACAAATTAGTAGCCGTTTTCGGCGAGGGTGACAACAGGGAATTGCGGGTATATACGGCTGACTTGGAGAAAGAGCTCTGGTCGGTAAAATTCCCGGTCACATTCTATAATGTGAGCCAAGGCGATCATCCGGCCATTGTGCTTGTCCAAATAATTGATGAAGTTGCTTCCAATATTAGAGCCTATTCTATTGACGGAGAATTTTTATTCGCCATAGACACATTTCCACATGGCGTGATTCTTGCATCTCCTAATGGAAATTACTTCTATACCGGTTTTTCCCCCGAGGAAACCAATGATTTAATTATCTTTGATAAAAATGGAAATGAATTGCTCAATTATCCGGGCGATTCCACGCATTGGCTTGGCGCCTGCGCATTCAATGACTCCATTATTGCACTTTTCGCGGGCGTAGAAGTAAAATTCCTCACTATTCCCTCCGGGCGACTCTTAAAATCAATCATGGTGCCGGTGGGGCCGAATCGGGAAGACAAATTTCCCATTGGAGCAGAAGCCAAAATCGCCCGCAATGGCGACCATATGATTATCTGTTGGCGCCATAAGATAATGTATATCACGCCGCAGTTGGACATTGGTTGGGAGATGAAATCTGGGCCATTTTATCTAAATAGTGCATTTTCAGATGATAATAATTATATCGCCATTTATCAGAGCCCCCCAACTGAATTGTGCCTTTTCAAACTCTCAAGTGGTGAATTATTATGGTCTCATTCTGTCCAAACACATTCATCTGTCGGAACAAGCATGATCTCGGATTTAATTTTTGCCCATGGTGCCGTGCGCATTTTGGACCCACAGACAGACTATCTTATGCAAGGAATAATTAATGAAGCAACGCAGTCTATTTTATTCAAGTATAACCCTCTAAACGGCGCATTTGTCAGCACATCGGCATTTAGTGGAGTATTGCTATTTTCCAAAAGTAAAAATGCCTATTGCGCCCTTTCTATCGGGACCAGCCACAAAATGTTAATTTTGCAGGAGTGGAAAAATGAGAAATAGGCAGATATTAATTCTTATAATTGGCCTAAATGCGCTTTTTATATTAGGATTATATGTTGTTGCAACGGCTGTCGTCTGGCCAATCAGCAATAGTGATGATGATTTTGCGGATATCCCAACTTCGCCATTTGGGATACGAAAACCAAGTTCGAATATCTATGATCATCATGAAGGATTAGATATATATGCAGGCTGCGGTACCCCAATACATTCTATTGCAAATGCATATGTGCGTGTATTGCATCAGTGGGATGGACAAAGTAGTGCCGGTAAATGGGTTCTGCTCGAATATGTCGATAACTATTCCATGGGACAATACATGCATTTGCAGGATTGGGAGCCAGCATTGTGCACAACAATGTCCATTTATGAAGGTTCTGTATTCGCCTATTCTGGGAATACAGGAACATCATCATGTCATTTGCACTATGGATACATAGATGATAATGATTATGATTATGGCCCCCGAGTCAATCCTATCTGTCAATTGCCTTTCTGGGATCATGATTGTCCGAGTCTTTATATTGATAGGAATCCCATTGTAACCTATGCCGGTGGCAAGATTGATTATATTGATGTCACGACCTGTGTGTCAAAGTCCGAAATGGATTTTGCCAGGTTTGAGGTTTGGCTATATGAGGCCGGATCATATGGCTGGTGCGCAGAAATCTATGTTGATGATTATAATACAAGAGATGATAATAATGCCGATGATGCTGAATATCATGGCAATTTCACTTTCTTTAAAGACGACCCGTATTACGAGCTAAGTATTCAATGCCGACCAAGAAATTATAACCCGGGCGATGCCTATCATAAAATCGATTGGCGAATAAATCCCAAGAACAATACTACTATTCCCAACGAAGACTGGATTGGGATTTTTGTCGATGATTATTATAGCGGATGCGCCTCAGTTGCCGCAGCGAACTGGGGCAATACCTCTCATTGGGGACCGGAACTGATTGTCTCCCAATTCTGGGCAGAGTTTGTGGATTCGGCGATAAAGGTTCACTGGGAAGGTTTTGTTCGCGACGGTATCGCCGGAATGAATATTCTAAAAAGCAACGATTCACTTGGCAATTATGAGAAAGTTAATGATGGTTTATTACCAATTGGAGGAGTAAATAACTTATTGCTTGATAAAGAAGTGAAGGCGGGCAAAAGATATTATTACACTTATGAGTTGGTTTATTCCGATGGTCGAAAGACAAAGTCGGGAGTATATGCGACAGTTGATGTCTTAGTTCCCACCTGTTTTGTACTTGAACAAAACGCTCCTAATCCGTTTAATCCTCAAACGACAATTACTTATTCATTGCCACCATCCGAAGCCGGTCGGGTAACCTTGGATGTATTTAATATTTTGGGTCAGAGAGTTGTCACTCTGGTCGATAAAGAACATGAAGCCGGTTCCTATTCTGTAACATGGGATGGTGTCGATGCCCCCGGCAATTCACTGGCAAGCGGGATATATTTCTATAGATTGACATCACGGACAAGTCAATTGAATAAAAAAATGCTTTTGCTAAAGTGAGGTGAGGAAAAATGCGTAGCAAAATAAATCTTTTATTGAATATCTCGATTCTTCTTTGTCTGATACTATGCTTTGATATATCCCATGGAGCGAATGATGACTATATTATAATAAGTCATCAGAACCTGAATGGTTCAGGGCTTACCAATTTGATAGCGGCCATTCAATCCAGAGGGCATTCCGTGGGTTTACATCTTATTTCGGATGGCGTTACCTGCGACAGCATTCGAAATATTATTAAAAATCGCTATTTCAATTCAGGCATTCTACCGCGCTTTGTTCTTTTGGTTGGCGCCGCGAGATATCATGCAGGTCGTGAACATATTGCCGCGGCAGTTGACAGTAATTTTATACCGGGATATTTTCAATTAGATTTCTTTGACCATACGACAATGTATGATATGGAGTATGTAGCAATAGACTCAATGCCCCTGCGATTTCCAGCTCATCATTTGTGGGATAAATTTCCAAATCTGTTCATCGGAAGATTGCCTGCCATCAATAATCAAGAAATTCAGGACTATACTGATAAGCTGAACGCATATTGCGCAAACACAGCGCCCGCTTCCTGGAAAGACGATATTCTATATCTTACCGGGGATATGGATAGAGGAGGAACCATGCCGCCGCCGGGAATGATTGTCGCGGAAATGGCGGAAGTTGATTCAAATTACATTCCTGCTTCCATGGAACGCAGTCAAATAAAATATTCGGATTATGGGGCAAATGCCGCCGCTCGGCATCAAGCAGTGGCAAATTCCCTAGATGCAGGCAAATTATTGGTTTATGCAATGGGCTCGGCCGCGGATTATTTAAACATTGTTGATGTGTTGCATCGGGGTAATGGGGATGATTTTGACGCTTACGCTGATCTAAATAGCACAGGCAAACTTTCGGTTATTATCGGCGCCAGCTGCAGCATAGGTCAATCCGACGGGACATATAATGGTTTGAGATATTGGCCTGATAATTTCCTCTTTGCTCCAAACCGGGGCTCTATAGCTATGCTTGCCGGAGCAGGTTCTACCGGACAGAATGCCAACTGGTTTCACTCTCATTTTTTGTTTCAGATCATGTTTGAGCATCCCGATTGGACTCTTGGACAAATTGCTACCGCCGCCAAAATAATGGCCCGCAAATCCCGCAACGCAAATTTATTGGATACACACTACATGTATACGTATTATGGAGATCCTTCATTAATTATGTACCATGATAGCCTCCCATTTAGCAAAAATATTAAACATATAGACTTCGAATTAGATACAGAGCTTTCAAAACAAAATTGCCGATACAATGTTGCAGGGCAAATTTCCTCGGATACTTGCCGCGTTTCGCGGAGCATTGATCCAGGATTAAATATGAAGGAATGTTACTGCTTAAAAATTTCGGGATATGACGGAAAACAGGGAAGTAGCCCAAGGTCATTTTGGGAAGTAATGGATGTGCATATTCCAATAGACACAAGCACTAAATTTATGACCTTCCTTGAAAATGTTTTTCAGCATACCGGTAACAAGGCCGAGATTGTCATAAATTGCCGATTACAAAGTGGCAAATATCTTTCCGATTCCTCGGCCCTTGGCATACCCAAAGATCAATATGGGATTAAATTGGCCGCAAGACAACGAACAGACCCGCTTATCACAGATAATCCCAAATTCTATGCCTTTGATATCTCATGTCATCAGGGTGATATCATCACAAAGATATTGGTTGAATATGACGCCACTTCTCAAGACCCCATTTATGGCAATTTTGAAGGCTATTTTGATGAG
This sequence comes from Candidatus Zixiibacteriota bacterium, assembly GCA_020058225.1. GTDB lineage: Bacteria > Zixibacteria > MSB-5A5 > GN15 > PGXB01 > JAGVEJ01. The sequence continues at coordinate 4,982 of JAGVEJ010000006.1, forward strand.
ATTAATTTCACTTCTTACTGGGGTTCTGCCCCCGAGGTAAGTGAGATAGCTGCGCCCACTCGAATAAACCCTAGCGGTTCGGCTACTGTATGGGTGGGTGCGAGTGATTATGATGTATTTACTTTGGGTGATTCACTTTCTTTTATTTGGACAGCTTCCGCCGGATATTTCACAGGCGGTGGTCCAGCCCCGGTTTACCATGCCCCCAGCTCTTCTCAATGGGTGAATATTGACCTAATAGTTAGTGATAAAGGGGCGCACCAGATTTTTCGTCATTGTGCAGTTTATATTGCGAATCCCCTTCCCCCACCCGGCGGCTGTCCAGTTCTTTATTCTCTAAAAGATGGCAAATATGAGCCAGAAAATGTCATATTGACTGGATCATTGGACAATGACAGAGAATCCCAAATTGTTACTGATTATTACCCATTAGATATAATTCCTGATTTAAGGGGTAATTCTATAAGGCTGCGAATAGCCGAGAATGGTGACAAGCAAACATACTTATATGGGATCGACCTGATTGCTTATGATATTTCTGGCTTAAAGGAAGGTGAAGAACTCGCAATGACTACCAATGGAGATTTGGTAGCCATTTATCACCCAATAAAACCTTTCTTTGCCCAAAGGGACAATGGTTTTACAATTACGAATCTGATTAATAAAAAGGACAGCAATTATCTTGTCAGTTATGATAAAGGCAGTGTAATGATTGGATATAATTTGCAGGATTTCTATATGGATGTAATTAGCCCGGGAAAAGCGTCCGAATATGAAGGAGGGGGAGAAATATTTGATCCCGGCGACAAGGACCCGGTGATAAGCAAAATGGGAATGGAAGAACCCGCGGGAAATATTCTCACTATTAGTGAGGAATCCAATCAACAAGAATCAAGAGTTATGGGAAAGATTTATCCCAGAATAAAGTCAACCATGCCTATGCTTGTTGATATGACCAATTTTATAACGGAAGAGAACAGCCATTGGTTTTTCAGCAAACTGGCATGGGAGCGGGTGTACCAAATGGATTACACAGCCTTTTATAGGTATAGAAGATTTCCCCAAATTGCGAAAATTCCAGTTCAGAGTGCTGTGGAAAATGGAACGACGAATGTCGCCTCATCGCTTCGAGGGAGTGATAGCATTTATTATAAGCTTATTCCAAAGAAATATATTGATTTATCATTTCCTGTTAATGTTTTAAGAAATCATAATAATATAAAGCTTGTACTAAAAACAGTCGGCCATTATGTAAAATTCAGCGGCCCCGAACTGCTAGCGGAACAGCAGGTAGGGTCTATTGATTTTCAAAGCTATCCCAATCCGTTCAATGCATCTACCAAATTCCAATTCTCGTTAAGTACTCTATCCCATGTAAACCTTAATATTCTTAATATACTTGGCCAGAAGGTTACAGAATTGATAGATAAGGAATATCCGGCAGGTAAACATGAGATTGCTTGGAATGGCCTTGATGTATCAGGTCGCCCGGTGGCAAGTGGTATCTATTTTGCCAAAATGCAAGTTGGCGCTCAATCTAATACAAAGAGGATTGTTGTTGTGAAATAGAGTTGGCATAAATAGAGTATAGGGGATTTGGTCTATCATCTTTTGGGAAAGAAATATGATATTTGACCAAATCCCCCTTTTATAAACGGGATTATTCAAATGCTCTTTCTAACAATTTTCTAACTTTCTACTTCACTGAACTACATCGAACTGCATCCAACTTCAATGAACTACATCGAAGTTAACATTTGATACCACATAAGATTATGGTTAATTTGCGGCAAAACAAGAAGTTAGCCAAAACGCCCTCTTTCGAATCCCAGCCTCTCCGGAATAATTGTTTCTTACAAACCACCTTGTCTCAGCCAAGAAAATTAAACCTCTTAGAGTCAAGGCAA
>JAGVEJ010000118.1 GCA_020058225.1 Candidatus Zixiibacteriota bacterium
GCACATGAAATCTTATTTCATATGAGTTGTGATTTAAGTGAAACAGAAGTGGTTCCCAGTATTGGTACATTTGACTATATTACAAACCAATATTCAATAATTGACAGCCTTATTGGAATATACGGGTGCACAACTCCGGCCTATTCGCCCGATGGGGCCAAAATTGCATTCATGGCTAACTGCAAAGCCTATATTATTTATAGGGACATGCGGAGGGGGGAAAAATGAAAAGATATTTTCTCAGAAATATGATGGTGGCGCTATTTTGGGCTATTATTTTTTTAAATGGCATAATCAATGATTCCGATGCACAAACTTTCAAGGTTTGCATTGATGCGGGGCATGGCGGCAATGATCCTGGATCCTGCACGTATATCCCCAATTGCTGTGAAGATACGATTAATCTAAACGTTGCCCTTCTGCTTAGAACCAAACTCCAGTTTGCCGGGGTAGATTATTTTTATACTCGAGACTCAGATGAATTTGTTGATCTTTACGACCGCGCTCTAATGGCAAACCTATCTATGTCAAAAGCCTTCATTTCAATACATCACAATGGTTCCCTAAATCCCAGCACTCAGGGCTCAGAAACATGGTATTGTCCCAATCCAACCGTTACATGCGCGGGATCATATTATGGAGACCCTCGAAAAAACACCGACACCCTGGCTCTGAAAGCGCTCTCTCGAATTGAAAATGCTTTTCACTATGAAAACCGCAACGTAAAGGATTCCGATTTCACTGTCCTTAAATGCTCAATAATGCATTCCACTTTGACTGAGGCTTCTTTTATTACCGAGCCTACTGAGGCTTGGGCTTTTTGCAATGACCCATTTTTAACACATACTGATCTTGAAGCTGATGCTTTGCTTGATGCGATAACCAGTTTCCGCGATAATAAAGGGTTCGGCATTATTGAATATGAATACTATGGGTGGGGCCTCACCGATTATTTGGAGGTTGGGATAGATGGATACATACGAACCGTACCCTATAAACAATGTTGGCTGGTTGGCGAAGAACATAATCTGACGGCGCTGTCCGGCTTTGATGAGGAAGGACATTCTTACTACTTTAATCGCTGGGTGCACCTTGACCCTGATTTTGGTATAATCGGCTGGTTCATGAATAGGGATTGGACTTTTACTGTTGATCAGGATTTTAATGGTATTCACTGGTACAAAGCTCTCTACAAGGGCGGGCCGTTTGCTCTCTGGCTTGAAAGGCCGAAAGCTTCCAATACAGAAATCATGCGAAACGATACTTGCACAATTTCCTGGTTTGCGCCCGAAGGCGTCTTAAGTTCCTGTTCCTTAAGCGTATATTTAACCACCGATAACAAGAAGACTTGGTCGAAAATTATCGGCCCGGTTAAATATAATTATGGCGGCGCCAAAGATGATAACAGTATCTCCCCCGCGGCTGAGGATGCAAATTCTGAATCCAACCTATTTGCGGCGACAAAAATGCGAACTGAACCTGAAGATATCAAACAAGAACTCCATACTGAAGTTTTTGATTCCCTGCCATTATCAGTTGATACTACTATAATTGTGGATTCGCCACTTTCGCTTGTTGGAGATAGCGCCAAAGATGCTTATGGCAAATACCTCTGGACAACGCCCAATGTCACCTCCGACAGCTGTTTTTTGCGCCTTATCGCCTACGACATGGTGGACAATCGGGATACGCTCATCTCTCACCGCTTCGGCATCAAATGCTGGCGCCCAACGGCCGACTTTAGCGCCAATAAAACCACTGGCGATCCCCCTTTCATAGTCAACTTTACCGACCTTTCAACACATGGACCAACTTCATGGAGTTGGGATTTTGGCGACGGGGGAACGTCTACTCAGAAAAACCCAAGCCATACATACACAGCGGAAGGGATATTTTCTGTCAAACTAATTTCGACAAATGTATGTGGCAAAGATACGATTATTCAAAATAATCTGATTCGTTCCTGTTTGGTTCCGGCTACTGATTTTTATGCAAATGTGACATTCCTTCCCACTGACTCCAATGTCTATTTTTGGATTATTGGCGATACATGCTATAATTGCAATTCCTATATTTGGGATTACGGCGACGGCGTCAAAGACACCCTAATTGGATATGGTACCCGTCATGAATATGATTGCCCAGGTATGTATACTGTAACTCTGAAATCAGCCAAAGCCTGCAGTGATTTCATAGAAATCAAAAACCTTTATATAACGGTATATACGAAACCTGGTACGCCGGATTCAGACGCTGATAGCATTGGCAACAATTGCGATAACTGCGAATATGCCTATAACCCCGATCAGGCCGACCATAATGATAACGGTATCGGCGACGTCTGCGACTGCGACAGCACCCTGGGAACGAGAGACTGGATAAAGGTTTATAATTATAGAAGCTGGTATAATGATATTCAAGTGACGCCTGAAGGGGGATATATATTGCTCGCCAGGGATAGTGATAAACAAATAGCGTTGAGGAAAATCGATAAATTTGGATGTACACAGTGGGTACAAACAATCAACGACGGGACAACCCGTGAAGCCCACTCGCTCTGTGCGAATCCAGACGGTTCCGGATATGTTATTGCTGGAACGCAATCTGGATTAAGTGATACTAATAAACTCTTTGTTATTCAGGTCAATTCCGCGGGCACGGTGAATTGGATAAAATCCTATTGCCGGGCTTATCAAACTCAGGGTTATTCAGTACTCCGCACGCCTGATGGCGGTTATATTATAGGGGGGCGACATAGCGCACAAAATGACATCAATATACTTCTATTGAAAATCAATTTAAACGGGGATAGCCTTTGGACGCGAAGCATAGGTAATGTGGGAACCACCTCGGAGACATGTCACTCCATGCAATATGCAAGAGGAGGAAATTTTGTTATGGGGGGAGATATTGCTGGTACAAACTATTATAATCCATACGTCGTCAACATAAATGCCTCCGGTAATGTTATCTGGTCAAAGGAAGTGAAAATTCAGCCTGAATATTACATCGTTGGAACTCGTGATATCGATACCACATTGGATGGTGGATATATTATTGGGGGAAATGGGGGATATCAAAGTTATGATTTATTTCTTGTGAAACTAAATGCTGTCGGCGATACATTATGGAGCAGGACTTATGGGGGACCCGGTGACGATTTCTTTCATTCTGTAAGATCAACACCCGATGGCGGTTATATAATTGGGGGCGATTATGATTGTATGAATGGCTGGAATAACAGCATTTGGATTGTCAAGACCTTGCAAAATGGTGATCTACAATGGAGTTCAAGAATCATGGATCCTTACCATAGTATTGGATCAGGAGACCCACAGATCCGCTTGACACCCGACAACGGTTATATCATTAACGGCGCGTGGGAGAATCTATTCTTTGTTAAAAAGCTTCCGCCATACACCGGCTCGGCCGACTGCGTCGATATCAATTCCGATGGCACAGTCAACATTCTTGACGTAATCGCAAGTATCCGAAATAATCAATCAAGTCAACCTCAAATGGCGCCAACCTATGGAAATCCGAATAATATGATCATTACACATAATCGCCAGGATATAAATCATTTCCTTGATTATCTTTATAAAGATGGCGGCCCGCCCAGGCCATGCCAATAGAATCATGTTTTCCAAACAAAACAAAAGGGCGGGAGCAGAGCGTTTCTGCCCTTTAGCCGATTGCTATCCGTTCTGCGATGGGCGGAATCTTGAGAAGCTGTTCGATTTTCTCGATTGTAAAATCGGCCTCTTCCTTGGGATAACGAACTTCCTGATTCTTATGAAACCCTGTCCGAATTCTAACCGCTCTCATCCCCAGCAGTTTCGCCGGCACGATGTCATTATCCTGCCTGTCGCCAACCATGAGCGACTCCTGCGGCGTGGATCCAAGCTCCTCCAATACATGCAAAAAATATCTTAAATCCGGTTTTGAATACCCTACTCCGGCCGAGGTTCGGCATGACTCAAAATATTCCAATACCCCCTCTTTTTCCAAATACCTCAGTACTGCCTCGTTTTGATTGGCCATTATCCCCAGTTTAAATTTCCCATGCAATTGCCTCAGGACATCTTTCGCATCGGGTAGAAGACTAAAATACTTTTCAAAGGGAAATTGATCTGTTTCACCCCTAAGATATGTGAACATTTCCTTATCCGGTTTGACCAATTGCCAGATGATGTATGATATAAAAGACGGTGCATAGCATTTTTCAGCCTCTTTTAAGGCCCCTTTGAAATTGTCGTTTGTTACCTCGCGTCCTGTTTTATCGGCGATAAGATATTTCAGATGATCATACCAAGCGTATATGGCGGGATCGTCATCAATAAGCGTTCCCCCAATATCCAACAGAATTGTAGTAATTTTTTCCATTCAATTGACCAAAATATTTTTGGAGATAATATAATAAAAAGCCCAACATAAATGTTGGGCTTTTCTGAGAGTTTATAATAAGTACAATCTCTTACTTATCCCGCTCAGCTGTTTTCTTCTTCTCCTTGATAGTCGCTTGCGCCGCCGACAACCTCGCGATCGGGACTCTAAATGGCGAGCAGGATACATAATCCAAACCCATCCGATGACAAAACTCGATCGAATCGGGATCCCCGCCATGTTCCCCGCATATTCCAATTTTAAGATTCGATTTCACCGAACGCCCCTTTTTGACACCCATCTCAATCAGTTTCCCCACCCCATCCTGATCAATCGATACAAACGGATCTTTCGGAAGAATATTCTTCTCGACATAGTATCGCAGAAATTTGCCGGCATCATCCCGCGAAAATCCCATTGTCATCTGTGTCAGATCATTGGTGCCAAAACTGAAAAAATCCGCCTCACCCGCAATCTCATCAGCTATCAAAACCGCTCGTGGTATTTCAATCATTGTGCCAATAAGATACTCAAAATCCTTCACCTTGTGTTTAAGTAAGACTTCCTCGGCAATCCGTTTGACCACTTCCTTCTGATTGCTAAATTCATTTATATGCCCAACAAGTGGAATCATTATTTCGGGGACAACCCTCTTTTTATCCTTCATCACCTGATAGGCCGCCTCAATAATGGCGCGCACTTGCATTTCGGTTATTTCAGGGAAGACAATTCCCAACCGGCATCCTCTATGGCCAAGCATCGGATTGATTTCTTTGAGCTCATCTATACGCTGAAGAATTTTCCGCTTCTTAGCCAATTGATTGTCATAATGTTCATCGGTTTTGTCAAGCTTAGTAATCTCCTCTTCAATAGCCTTTTTATCCGGCAGGAATTCATGCAGAGGCGGATCCAATGTCCTGATTGTCACCGGAAGCCCATCCATTACCTCAAAGAGAGCCTTGAAATCATGTCTCTGAAACGGCAGTAATTTATCAAGTGCATGCTGACGCTCTTCTATCGAATCGGCCAAAATCATATCCTGTACTATGGAGAGTCTATCCTCCGCAAAGAACATATGCTCCGTCCTGCAAAGACCAATCCCCTCGGCGCCGAATTTTCTGGCCTGAATGGCATCGCGCGGCGTATCGGCGTTGGCCCTCACCTTAAGCTTCTTTATTTCATCCGCCCAACTCATGAATTCGGCAAACTCACCGGAAAGCTCCGGCTCAATGGTTGCCACGGCGCCTATCATTACCTCGCCGGTCGAACCATTTAGGGTAATAACTTCCTTCTCCTTGATAATCAGCTTCCCAATCTGCAATTGCTTTTTGGCTTCATTGACTCGGGCCGCCTCGCATCCGGCTATACAGCATTTTCCCATGCCGCGCGCCACCACCGCGGCATGCGATGTCATTCCGCCGCGTGATGTCAATATTCCAGCCGCCGCATGCATTCCTTCAATATCGTCCGGATTGGTTTCCTGACGCACAAGAATAACTGAATCTCCTCCCTTGGCCGCCTTTACCGCCGCATCCGCCGTGAAAAATATTGCGCCCGAAGCCGCTCCCGGCGATGCCGGTAATCCCTTGGCAATAATTTCAATATCTGCTTTGGGATCAAGACGCGGATGCAAAAGCTGGTCAAGTTGCGCCGGATCGAATCGCATCAAAGCTTCTTCCTTGGTGATAAGTTTCTCTTTAACCATATCAACCGCAATTTTTAAAGCCGCTTGTACCGTACGCTTGCCGGTACGTGTTTGAAGCATATAAAGTTTGCCTTCCTGAATAGTAAACTCAAAATCCTGAACATCCCGATTATGCTTTTCCAAACGCGTCGTAATTTCCCTCAACTGCTTATAAACTTCCGGCATTTCATGCCCCAGCTGAGAAATCGGCTGAGGTGTTCTTATTCCGGCAACAACATCTTCACCCTGCGCATTCAGAAGATACTCGCCATAAAATTCCTTTACGCCGGTGGATGGATTTCGCGTAAATCCCACGCCGGTACCCGACGAGTTCCCCATATTCCCAAAAACCATCGCTTGAATATTTACCGCCGTCCCTAAATTAGTTGCTATATTATTTAACTTGCGATAACTTATTGCGCGGGGATTATTCCATGAACGAAATACGGCATCCCGCGCCATACGAAGTTGCATCCACGGGTCATCGGGAAACAACTCTCCCGTTTTTTTCTTTATGATAGCCTTGTATTTCTTGACTATATCCGAAAGATCCTCTACTTGGAGCGATGAATCCTGCTTTATTTTTCTCTCTTTTTTCTTGGCCTCAATCACTTCTTCAAATTTTTCTTTATCTATTCCAAGAACAACATTACCGAACATCTGAACAAACCGGCGGTAATTATCCCAGACAAAACGCTCATTTTCGGTCTTCTTGATAAGCCCTTCAAGCGTATCTTTATTCAAACCAAGGTTCAATACAGTATCCATCATGCCAGGCATGGAAAACTTCGCTCCCGACCTAACCGAAACCAAAAGCGGATTTTCCGAATCTCCAAATTTTGTCCCCAAAATCGATTCCATTTTAGCAATATATTTTTCCATCTCACGGTCAACTTCCGGAGGAACTTCAAGATTATTTTGGTAATAGACCTTGCATACTTCGGTAGTAATAGTAAACCCGGGAGGCACCGGAATGCCGGTGCGGGTCATTTCCGCCAACCCGGCGCCCTTTCCGCCAAGCAGATCACGCATGCCGCCATCACCATCGGCTTTTCCACCACCAAAGAAATATATGGGGGGATGCTCAAATTTTATTTTCCCGATACTCTTTTCCGGAGACACCTTCGCTCTGGATGAAGTTTTCTTTTCCTTAATATTGGTTTCATTTTTCTTCATGATTGATTTGGTAGTTTTGGTCATACTATTGATCCTTGAATTCTTCGATTTTTTCTCAACCTTGGGCGGTCTGCCTTTCTTAATCTTTTTAACTGCAACCATTTCTGGCCTCCCCAAAACAATAGAATTTACCGAATTAGATACGGAACTCCATGCCTAAAAACAATAAAAAAAGGCGACCGCATCTCCAATTCAGTATCGGTCGCCTTTTAAAAACCTCTCACACATCACATTGTGAAGAGCCGTTCCCCGTTAATGATTTTCTCAAGGATTTTAAGGGTCTTCTCTACCGGAGAATGCATAATGTCGGAAGTGTTAAATGTTGATCTGATCGCCTCTCGAGGACAATTGAAATTGGCCTTTCCTCTGCCGCCGTGTGCTTTTTTCTTGTGCGTCAAATTATATTGACGCTGATATTCCTTGGCCTTTTCCTTGTGAAGTTGATAATACCTTCGCTGATACTCACGGCGAGCTTCCGGAGTCGATAGTTTTCCGGTCCCTCTATTCCTCTTCTTGAGCTTGGCGTCAGCGGGTCTAACAATAATCGCCATCCCCCCACCTCGCTTTCGCATAATAAAGTTTAGCTACCCTTAGTTTATATGTTTTTTCACCCGGCCCGGTGTACAATTATACTAAATTATATCCCAATAAGTTGCCCTTGTCAAGAATTATTTTTCTGAAATTAAAAATAACTTGCATAATTTTCTGATTTTTCGAGAGATAGAAAAAAAATAAATTTATCATTTTGTAACCCCTTGATACTTTTCAGATTCCAATAACAACTACTTATCCCCAATTTATACTATTCCTCATATGTTTTTTCCGAGAAAACCATGCGCCCTTGTAGGGGTTTGGTTTATCAACCCCTTTTTATTTTCGGGCATGTAGAAAAATGCTTGCGGCCAATTGTAGGCCATCTATGCGGCCTGCTGAAAAAGTCCAAAAAAGCGCCGGCAGGAACCCTTTCCTGCCGGAATTCCATTGGGAATCCGCCTGCGGCGGATCGATGGCGCATAATGGGGGTTTTTCAACAACTCCCCTTGGTCGGAAAAATATTTTCGAGACCCATCATAATAAAAAAAGCCCCGCCAATCGCAGGGCTTTTATTTTCATTTGATCAATTCTAAATTAGGCCGCGGCCTTGGTCTGACCCCTATTGCGCATATACTTAATGAATTCATATATGCCTACTGCAATAAACGAACCACAAACAATCAGCCATATTGCCGTAAATGCGCCATCAGTCCAGGAAATTGATGACCACTCACCCAATTTTTGAATTCTCTGAATGAATAGCGAAATCCGGGCCATTACGGTGAATCCGAACGTTGCGCCAAAACCAATCATTAAAATCCCAATCCCGAATTTCGCCACCCCATTGAAAACACCTTTGTGTTCCTTGGAGAAGAAAAAGTAAAATAACGCCGCCAACATTCCCACGAAGATTAGCAAATGCGAAAAACCTGAGGTCGGGTCAAGATAACCGTTACCGAGGAAATTATCCCACGCCATTGGCCTCATGGTCGAAAAAAGTTGCATGTTGACCGCATTCCTCATACCCAATGGAATGGATAGGCCAACACCAATCCCAATATAAATCGCCATTGGCCAACGGCTAACCCATGACCATTTCCGCGAGAATCGCGTCCACATGAGCGCCCCCAAAAAGGCAGGGACCATGTACCAGGGATGAGAAGAATCAAGCCATAGTAAATAAAAATTCCCATCGCCGACATAATCAAACAGATTGGGTTTAAGTCCATTATGCCAAAGAATTATGACAAAATAACCGGCGGCTAATCCCGCTACAAGGTGCTCGGCGAATTTGTAAAATGGATTATCCTTATAAAGAAAGGAAAATATACACAGAGATAGAAAGGCCCCGAGCGTCGTCCAAAGATATGTTTCCATTGTCATCGATTCCATGCTATCTCACCTCCTTACCCATGAGCGAACCTTTTGCCATGAAAAATCCGATATTCGCCAAGACAATAAATATCATTATCAAGATATGCGCAAATACCTGGACGCGCATTCCATCTTTGGCAGGCCCCTGATTGTCCGCCAAATCTTCATATTGAGCCGCGCCAAGCAGACCTCCCATAATTCCGAATATCTGACCGGTATTTAGATAGGGATAATAATCGGCGCCCATAACGCCGGTCATCCCCAGGGCCAGTTTGAAATTGTATCTCCCCTGGCCATAGACAATCCACATATCGGCCACATTGCCGGCAATTATTCCTACGACGCATTTTACCTGATCATAATTTTTTACCTTCTTCATAATCGGAATACTGTCAAGAGGAGTGCCATAATAATCCGATGGAAATGGAATTCGATAATTCTGTCCCATTCCATAAATCACCAAAGCAGGATAAGGCTTATACCCAAGAAAAGCATAATCCTCTCCATTCTTGATTTCCCGCCCCTTATAAAAAACACCATTATATGTCCTGTCCAATTTCATGGAATCGGTCAGATCCCTAATGGCTTGATCAACCATACCGGGACCGTTTTGCGAAAGAGCCGTGAATATCACTTTCATATTTTTGCGGAAGGCATGCTCGGCAATGGCATAGGTCATCGGGTGTAGCTCCGCCAGTGAAGACGGATCATAATCAACACCCAAGTGAATTATATCACCGGGCTTTAGAGCTTCAATATAATTGTAAATCGCCCTCACTTCATTCGTCTTAGTCACCGGTATCTCGAAAGGAATTACGTATGTAATTATACATACAAGCGCCAGAAGCAGAAAAATCCAGCGCCGATCCAAAAACATTAAACGATTGAATAAATTCATATTTGCCACCTCAATCCTTCCCCAAATAGGAGCGTTCTATTCCCAGCATAACCTTCAGGGCCGTGGCCACCGAACCAAGACCAATCCCGATTACAATGGCGCGCTTGGCCGCCAAATTGGGAACATTGAGAAGCCATGAGGCCGTCTTTTCCATATAGGCCCCAACCGGACCAAGATATGGATTAAACCTTAACATCACTATCAACGCTGAAACCAAAAGCAGAGTGGCAACAATCGAATGGGCTCGAAATGCTCTATAAGCGGCAGAAGCTATAAAAAAGGCCAAAAGAGAAAACATACTTGCCTGAATCGGAATTAAGATATAATCAAAGAAATGCACAAACATCTGATTTTTAAGACCTTCAGCGCTGAAAAAATGCCTGAAAAAATCAAATCCGAAGAGAATCATCAAGAAAAGGCTGACCAGTGTAACTATTGAATATTGCCAATCCTCTTTCTTGGTTTTTATCTTGGCCATGGAAACACGCACTAACGACCAAATGCCGAGAGCCATGGCAAAAATACCGATGATATATATCCATTTTAATAGGAATTCATTAACATATAAAGATATATCATGCGGAATGAAATATTGGATAATCATCAACAAGCTGAAACTGAAAACCAAAGCTAATGGGAGTTGTCTTTTCATATCAATGCCTCCTCAATTTCCAACCTTGAATAGGTTTATGAAAGAGCTCCCCCAGTCAAAGTGAGCCGCTATCGTACCAATTATGGCAATAAGAATAACTCCCGCCTTGGCATAATCTTGAGCTTTCAGTGAACCAAGCAAAATCGGTTCACGACCAAGATAAGCCGATGCGGCATACAATTCCTCGCCAATCAGAGTATAATCGCAGGCAACCACAAAAAATGGAATTTGTGCCACCTCATCAGTTCCCGATATTTGTATAGATCCCGCCAACGCTCCTGTCTCTGCAAGCAAAAGCGATTCCGCATAAAACTTGCCCATATAAATATTCGTCGCCGGTAATTCTCTAAGCATGGTGCCATTGACAGCCGCCACATAAGGAAACTGCATTGATGTCACAAAATAGACCATATCATCTTTAAATGAATCCGGCCGCCCGGCATCCATATAACTGGCTTTTACCGTCTCCTGTGCCACCGTCATAACTATTGGGTCATTGCAGGGCACTATCAATCTCGTCTGATATTCGGCCACCTTCTTGGCCACACGGCCAAGAATCGTAAACGATGCTATGGTGGCTATCTCCGAAGCCGTTCCCAGCCCCAATACATATAAAATCGGCTTGCCCATTTCTGTAGCACGGCCAATAGCCTCATCTATCGCTTCAATACCCGCGAGTTTTCTTACAAAAAGATCTGCCCCGCGGCGGGCGGCCGATATAAACGCCAGCATCAAAGCCAAAAAAACAAGAATAAAAATCAAAACTATGGTTCTACCTTTATTAAACCATTGCCCAGTGGCTTGAATCGGGCCGAATACCGCAGATTCTGCAAAAACGGAGTTGTCTGCCGTAATCGCCGATACCTTGTAATAATAATTGGCATTATTCGGCAAATAATCATTCTCTTCTTCAACTGCCCCGCCAACATCAATATACTCCTTACCTCCCGACGGCGACACGCCTCGTTCTACAAAATCCTTATCGGGCGAAGTCGAACGGAATATCTTATACCCAAGGACCGTGTTCGTCCCGGCGCCATCGTCTGGAGAAGGCTCCCATCTAACGGTAATGGAATGGCCATTATCGTTCGGGGTATCCATGGCTGTCAGATTCCCCACCGGCACCGGCGGCGAGACTGTCGGAGTCGCCGATGCCGTAATTTGAGCTGTTGTATCAATGCCCTCCTGTGCCATTATCAGCGGCAAAATACCGGCAAGCATGATGCAACAGAATA
>JAGVEJ010000190.1 GCA_020058225.1 Candidatus Zixiibacteriota bacterium
AAATTCCAAAATTATTGATACCAGCTCACAGAATCGCCAAATCATGATTTCACTTGCTTTCGGCAATACTCCTTTGTCACCCGGATCGGGCAAATTGGCATCAATTAAATTCAATGTCAAAGCCGGTACGCCCGATGGAAAAATAACCATAGATTCAACCAAATATAATGATACTCAAAGCTTGGAGATTACTCCATCCAATGGCATACCGTTTGTACCTTATTTCACCGGCGGTTATATTCGTATTGGCAATCCGACAGATATCAAAAACGACGATTATACATTCCTCCCCAAGGAATTCGCCCTTGAGCAAAATTACCCCAATCCTTTTAATCCATCCACCAATATTAAATTCGCTTTGCCGGCAGAATGTGATGTAAAGCTTGCTATTTTTAATGTTTTGGGACAAAAAGTGAAAACTTTAATTGACCGGCGCCTGTCGGCCGGATCCTATAATATAACTTTTGACGGAAGAGGTGATAACAACATACAGCTGGCTTCCGGTATTTATTATTATCGAATTACGGCAGGAGATTTTAACCGAAACCGGACCATGATGTTGTTGAAATAAGCGAATACAATGACTATCATCCCAAAAAGCTCCCATCACAAGTGGGGGCTTTTTTTATGCACGAACATTTTCGTAGCCATTTCATCTTGTTCTTTTTGGATATGAAGTTCAAGCTCTCTATTATACTGCTCTATGCGGCGCTCTTTAAGCTTTTCATAAATTTTTTTCTGCTTCGTTGCCTTAACCAACTCTTGTCTTCTCTTTTCTCTTTCAGTTATATAGACTTTCAGAATTTCCCGCCCGGTTAGCTCCTGTTTCCTAAGCTTTAGATAAAAACGCGAATAATTGACCAGAAAATTCGGCTCCAGTTTACCCATTAGATGATCTCTTTGTTCTTCCTTTACGGTGCGGCGATTCAAATCCAAATCGGATAGATATCTTTCTTGATCTACTACTCTCTGGCCGGCCAAACCGTGACTTTTTTGCTTTTCTCCCTCCAGATGCTTTTTTATCTGAAGGATTCTCTCAAGTCTGAATTTAAACTTTTTCATTATTATTTTGTGGCATACCATTGGATAAAATCTCGGCCAGCCTGTTTAATGATGTTTCAAAGTCCGACAGCTCCTCAATATTTTGCCTGAAGAACTGGTTTATTTCATTTATTTTTGAGATGGCATAATCAATTCGCGCCGATGAGCCTTTCACATAGGCGCCTATATTAATCAGATCCTCCGATTCACGAAATGTCGCGACAATTTCCCTGGCCTTGGCCGCTAAAGCCAAATGCTCTGGAGTGGAAATATCTATCATCAACCTACTGATGGAATCAAGTATATCAACAGCCGGATATTGATTGACCGAAGCGAGCCTTCTTGATAGAGCCACATGCCCATCCAAAATCGAACGAACCGCATCCGATATCGGCTCATTGAAATCATCACCCTCTACTAAAACCGTATATAAACCGGTAATTGACCCCCTATCATTGGTACCAGCTCTTTCCAATAAACGGGGCAATAGTGCAAACACCGATGGCGTATATCCTTTGGTGGCGGGAGGCTCGCCCACCGCCAGGCCGATTTCCCTCTGGGCAATGGCTATTCTCGTGACCGAATCCATTAGCAACATTACATTTTTCCGACGGTCTCTAAAATACTCCGCAATTGCCGTAGCAACCTGCGCTCCCTTGATTCGAATGAGCGCCGGCTGATCCGATGTCACTGCGACCACAACCGACTTTTTCAGACCAGCTTCGCCCAAATCCTTCTCAATAAATTCTCTTACTTCTCGTCCTCGTTCACCGACAAGTGCAATAATATTTATATCAGCCGAAGAGCCGCGGGCTATCATTCCAAGCAATACCGACTTCCCTACTCCGGAGCCGGCAAATATTCCCATCCTTTGTCCCTGCCCGCAAGCCGCCATTATATCAATTACTTTGATTCCTGTTCTTACCGGCTTTGTTATTCGCGTTCTTTTTAATGCCGGGATCGGCATACTCTCAATCACTCTGGATTCAGAGCATAATAACGGCCCCAGTCCATCAATTGGCTCACCAAGCCCTCCAATCACTCTGCCTATTAGCTCATCTCCCACCGGCACCCGTATCTGTTCGCCGGTAGATATTACTGTTGACCCAGGCATGATTCCTGAAATTGGCCCCAAAGGCATCATCAATATTCTATTATCTCGGAATCCAACTACCTCCGCCTTGATTGATTCCCCTGCTTCGGGATTTTCAATTCGGCAAAGGTCGCCAATTGAAACTGCCGGTCCATGAGATTCCACTACCAAGCCGATAATTTGAACAATTCGACCTGATTGCCTGATTGTCCCTACTTCGTCTATCCGTCCTGAATATAAATTGTATGGTACAGGCTTCACTGATTCCCTTCAACATCTCTCAAAGCCTCGCCGATTATTTCAAGCTGAGATTCTACACGGGCATCTATATCACCGGAGGGAGTTTCAATGAAACATCCTCCATAATGAACTCGACTGTCGGCTTCAATGATTATTTCCTTAATAGCCGCCGAATCTCCCTTGAAACGTTCAATCTGTTGTTCTATTATGGGAAGATGATTGGGATGAACCTTAACTTTCAACTTGGATCTGTTAACCAGCTTATTTACTGCTCCGGATATAATCTCCGCTGTAATATTGGGATCCAATCTGGCCGCATCACAAGTAACCCTTTTGGAAATCTTGATTACCAAATCCAAAATTTGCTTGCGTGCCTCATTATATAATATTTCTCTTTGTCCGATAGCATCATTTATGAGTGATGCAAAATTCGCAATTACCTTCTTGGCCTCGGCATAACCTTCAGCTTTTCCTTGCTGATATCCTTTGGCATATCCATTTTTATGCTCTTCTTCCTTTTCCTCATAAAGCTTCCGCTCTATCTTGATTATCTCTTGTATGGGAATCAACTTGCGCCCCTCAACCGAGGAAATCACCATCACTTCTGAAAATTTGGATGAGATTCTTTTCTCGGCAATTTTGTCCGCCTCCAAATCACCGCGAAATTCACCAATGATAACCTTCTCCGCAAGCGCCGGTCGATGCAACAATCTAGACAATGACATCTTCCTTGCCACCGCGGCCAGAGACCACTATTTGCCCTTCTTCTTCAAGACGTCTGACGGATTCGACAATTCGTTGCTGTGCGGCTTCCACATCGGAGAGACGCATCGGTCCCATAAATTCCATTTCTTCCTTAATCATAACTGCGACGCGTTCAGATACGTTTGAATAAATCTTTGCCTTGACTTCCTCGGAAGCGGCTTTAAGAGCAATGGATAGATCTTTGGTTTCGACTTCCTTAAGCAATCTTTGAATCGAGCGGTCATCAAGAAGCACAATATCATCAAAGACAAACATCATGTTCTTTATTTCAGCGGCAAGGTCTGGATTTTCTGCTTCAATGGATTGAAGTATATTCTTTTCCGCGGCGCTTTCTATCAAGTTCAATATTTCAGCCATTGTTTTGGCGCCACCGGAAACCGAAAGATCTCCCTCTGCGGAAGCCTGAAAATGCGCTTCCAGAGTCGATTCAATTTCCTTCAACACTTCCGGCGAAATCTTTTCCATCGTGGCAATCCTGAAAGCCACCTCAGCCTGAAGCTCAGGAGGCAATTCAGATAATACCGCCGCCGCCTGTTGTGCCGTAAGCTGAGTCAATATCAAAGCAATCGTCTGAGGATGTTCATTTTGTATAAAACCCACCAGCTGGCGCGAATCAATATTCTTCAGCAGGTTGAATCCGGATGTTCGGAAAGATGATTCCAGTCTTGACAGAATCTCGGTGGCCTTTTTTGAACCAACGGCCTTATCCAATATTTCTCTGGCAAAATCAACACCCCCTTGGGTAATATATTGTCTTGCCATAAAAATCTGATAGCACTCATTGACAACCTTTTCCTCGATTTGTGCCGGAACATCGCGTAAATTCGCAATTTCGATAGTTATAGCCTCCATATCTTTTTCGGTAAGGCTCTTAAGAACAAGAGAGGAGACTTCTGTCCCAAATGCTACCAGCGCTATGGCCGCTTTCTGTATCGATGTCAATTGTTCAAATTCCATAGCTCTTCACCTTATTCAGCTTCGGCCATCAGGGTTCGAATTACTTTGGCGATTTCCTCCGGCCTCGATTTCGCCGTAACCTGCATTTGATCCAGCAATTTTGGCTTTCTGGCTTCAGGAATTATGGGAAGGATTGCTTCTTCTTCTTCAACTGCCATCGGCTGTCCGGGTATTCCTACTGCGGGTCTGATTCCAGGTCTCATCGGCTGTGCCTCAGGAAGTACTTTCCCCAACGACGTAAAGAATTTTTTCAACTTACTCCTGATATACAGGAATGCCACTATGGCAAGAAGAATTAACCCAACCTTCTTCCCTATATCAAAATAAAACTCCTGCTGGACAATCTTGTCCAGCTTTTCCTGTTCCACTTCCATTCCGGATCTATCAAAGGGAATATTGACAACCTCAATTTGGTCTCCGCGTTGGGAATCATATCCCACGGCATTCTTGATTATTGCGGATATTCGACCAATTTCTTCTTCAGAGCGCGGCTCATATACCGGCTGGGCGGCGCCCCCTTCGGCTCCCTCTACCTTTTTATATACTCCATCAAGCAATGTCGCCACAGAAAGACGTTTAACATTGCCGACAGAGTTTACAATATGTTCTACGGTCTTGTTTATTTCATAGTTTGTTATTGCCGTTTCTACCTTATTATCATCTCTGGATTCATTAGCGGCATCTTGTTTATCCGAGGCCGTCTTAGTTTCCTCCGTTCGTTCTTCGCTTCGAACTACCGCAGAATTAGGATCATATATTTCATTAGTTTTTTCCACCTGCTGAAAATCAAGTTCAGCCGTTACGCGAACAATCGATTTCCCGGGACCTATGACGCCATCAAGCATTGATTGTGCCTTTTTCTCAAGATATTGCTCCACATTCTTTCTGACATCAAGCTGTGAGCCCGTCAAACCCGCCAATGGGTCGGAACCTGTATTTGACGAAAGCAATTCACCATTATAATCGATAATGGAAACATTCTCGGTTTTTAAACCCTCAACCGATGAGGCCACCAAATGCGTTATTCCAGACAGTTGCGATTTGGATAATCCCGATGGATGTCTTAGCTTCAGCACAACTGAGGCTGTCGCTTCCTGCTTGTCCGCCCTAAACAGCCGTTCTTTTGGCATTACAATATGGACCCTTGCCGCCTGCACATCAGATAACTGCATGATGGTTTTCATTAATTCGCCTTCAAGAGCGCGCCGGAAATTCAAATTCTGAAGAAACTCCGTCATGCCAAGATTTGATTTATCAAATATGGCATATCCTATATTCCCCGAGCGTGGGATCCCTTGGGATGCTAGCGAAATTCTCATTCGATAAACATCATCGGAGGATACCATAATGGTTGTTCCCCCATCCGACAATTTATAAGGAATATTTTGCTCGGTCAGTTGACTGACAACCTCTCCCGCCTCAGCAGGTTCAAGGTCTGAATAAAGAACAGAGTAATTGACACTTTTCACCCAGTTAGCGACCACAACGGCGCCAACAATTAAACCGGCGACAACCGCAATTAGCATCATCGCCTGACTGGGTGACATGGAACGAACCATGTCGGCAATATTTTTAAGAAGTTGTTTTAGATATTCCATTCCAATTCCTATTGCTTTTATCTCTGCCGTTCCTATGGCAGGTTATATTGGCATATTATCTACATAGGCATTCTAACCAGAGTTTGATAAGTATCAACCAGCTTGTTTCTTATGGCCAGAAGCAAATCCATTGCAATTCCAGCCTCTTCAACCGCAATCATTACCTGATGCAAATCGGCCGCCTCACCCTCTGCCGCCAACTGCTGGGCGTGCTGGGCCTGGCCCTGAAGATCATTCACGGAGTTTACGAGATTTTCAAAAACCTCGGTGAACGAAGTTTCATCTTTAGCCCCGGTCTGTGCAACCTTATTTAATAGCTGGTCCTGTAAACCGGGTACCAGCCGATTAATTTGACCAATGCTCCCGTTCATAATTTTACATCAACCACATTTCCCAGAGTTGATCGCTTAGTTGTGCCATTGTTATTATATTGTTTGCTGTCAATATTTAAGTCTCTGAATTTTTCGAAGACTATTTCCAGAGCCTTTTTCTCTTCGGTTGTCAGCATATCGATAAAACTCCCTTTCTGGAGCTGGATCGATAATTTTGATCCAATATCGTTTTCGCGTCCGGGAATTTGAATCTGATCTACCTTATTAGTTTGCCCCTGCCCATCAGCCATCGTTGCCTTCTTATTTGCCTGGGCATCATTGGTGATTTGACGGTAAGCATTAATTCCTACAGCGCTGATTTTCATACAATCGCTCCTTTTCTCCTATATTTTAAGAGCATCATTGGCCATTTCTTTAGCCGAAAGAATAGCCGTTGTATTAGCCTCATAAGCCCGTGAGGCGGCCATCATATCGACCATTTCATTTATTATCTCAACATCCGGCAATTTTACAAATCCCTCGGTGTCTGCATCAGGATGACCGGGGTCATACACTAAACGATAACTCGATGCCGGATCTTCAATTTCATTCCCCTCAACTTTGGATACCTCACCCTCTTCAGTCCTACTTTTTAATCTCCCCCCAATATGCCGTTCATTCGTTAATGAAAGTTTGGTGGCCGCGCTATCCATTAAATTGCGAAAAGGAATATTTTCTTCAGCGGCCTTTACTGTAACTCTCTTTCTCTGATAAGGACCGCCCTTTTCCGTACGGGTGGTCTCTGCATTGGCGATATTCTGCGCTACCGTATTCATTTTCTTTCGCTGTACAGTCAATCCGGTGGCGGAAATCTCTATTGCGCTAAATAGTCCTGACATATCTTATTCCCTTAATTTCCACTCTTAATTATAGTCCGAAGACCATCAAATTTTCTCATCAATAATGTGGACCCAATACTGAAATAAATCTGATTTTGCGCCATGTTGGCGATTTCCACATCAGCGTCAACATTATTGATCCCATTATCCTCTTTGGATTTATTTTCAATTATTTCCGGCTGTTTATCACGGCTTTGTCCGACAGGAATATGCGCCTTATGGGTAACAATCCCGGCAATATGCCGACCTCCTCCCGACGCTCTTTTCAATTCATCCTGAAAATCAATATCCTTGCTTTTGAAATTTGGAGTGGAAACATTGGCAATATTTCCTGAAATTAACTTATGTCTAATGGATGTCAAATCCATTAACTTCTGAAGTACTGGAATGCCGCTTCGGTCAAAAACCGCTTTTTTTATTAAATCAGACATATCTTTATCCTCTCAGCGGAATAGCATAGAATATGCCAAAAGCTATGATCAGACTTATCTTATTGCCAATCAATAACTAAGAGTATAGCTAAGATTTGATGAAAGATATGTATTAGGAATTTGATGCCGTTGAATACAGAAAATAGTTCCCACTTCTTGGCGCTATGGATTATAAAATTGTGAGCTTGGTTCAGCCCCAGACATTTCTTCTGTTAAAACCACAATATCGACACGCCGATTGTTGGCGCGGTTCTCATCTGTATCATTCGAAGCCATTGGGCGAAACTCCCCAAAACCAAGTGCCGATATTTTTTTCGGATCCAATATTCGCGAATCCGTTAGATATCGAAGTACTTGAGTGGCCCTATCTGAAGATAATTCCCAATTTGATGGATATTTGGGCGTATTTATAGGCCTATTGTCAGTATGTCCTTCCACTCGGATATGATTTGGCAATTCCTTAATCTGCTGGGCCACAAGGTCAAGAATCGCCATTGCTTTTGGTTCAAGCTCCGCCGAGCCTGACCTAAACAATGCCGATTCCATTATATGAATAATCAAACCGCGCTCGGATACCTCGGTACTTATCAATTTCTCTTCACTAATCAGTTCAGCCCCTTTTTCAATATTTTCTCCAAGAGTTTTTAGGCCGCCTACATTCAATACGCCTGAGCCGGGAAGCGCACCAATCTGGTCACCCTTCTTTATTGCCGTGGTTCCGCCACGCAATGCACCTGATAATGCCTCTTTCATCTTTCCAAACTTCTTGGAGTCCACCTTTGACATGGAATACATCACTATGAAAAAGGCCAAAAGAAGAGTAATCAAATCAGCGTATGTTAGAAGCCATCTTTCGAGATTTTCATGCTCATCAGCTTTTCTCTTGCGAGCCATGGCATTTAGGCCTCCATACCTCTTAAAGTGGGCGCGACGAATGATAATAACTTGGTTTTTACTACCCTGGGATTATCACCCGATTGAATTGAAACCACTCCCTCCATGATTAAATCGAGATTAGCCAATTCCTCCTCGTGCCGAAGTTTCAATTTATCGCTTAATGGAAGATAACACAAATTGGCCAAAGCCACCCCCCATAGAGTAGCGATAAATGCCCCGGCTATTGACTCTGCCATCTTACCTGCATCTGATGTGCTTCCCAAAGTGTGAATCAATCCCAAAACTGTGCCAATAATTCCCAGCGTCGGCGAAAAACCACCCATTTTCTGAAACAGGAGAATTCCCCTTTTATGCCTATCTTCTACATATGCAATTTCCGTTTCGAGAATTGTTTTCAGTACTGTTATTTCAGTGCCATCTATCACCAGCTGAATTGCCTTTCTAAAAAATGGATCCTTTATTGTTTTTAAGTCAGTCTCCAAACCTAAAATCCCTTCCCGCCTTGCCTTCTCAGACATTTTCACAATCATATCAATGGTCTTTAGAGGTTCTGCCGGTTCAGAAAAAAAGGCAGTTTTCAGAAGATTTGGTGTGGTTTTTAGAGTCCTTATAGAAGTGGTGACTATCGAAGCCCCTACCGTTCCCCCTATCACAATGAGCATTGCCCCAGGTTGAACAATGGCTGTAAGATGTCCCCCCTCCATTATAAAGGAGACAAGAACCGCACCAATACCAAGAATCAGGCCGCCTAAAGTCGCTAAATCCATATTTATCCCAATATTTAACCATTACCATCTCTGATGGCGAGGCTAATCATTATGGATTATCGGCATTTGGCAGAGAATTTAAACCGCTTATTTCCACCTATTTATGAAAAACTGGAAACTATTCAATATCCCTTATGTTGTATTCGGCCAATTTATTTCTAATTGTTCTTGGAGTGATGTCTAGCGCTTCGGCCGCCCTTGTCTTATTTCCCGAAAATCTCTCAAGCGCCTTTAGAATCAAATATTTTTCCCCATCCGCCAAAGTCAATTCCTCCCCAAATTTGAGAGCATCATCCGCCAGCTTACCCAAAGCCAATTCCTTTGGGAAATCATCAGCGCTTAAGATTGATTTTGATGTCGTTACCACAGCCCGTTCTATATAATTCTCCAACTCCCGCACATTTCCGGGCCAATGATATCTCATAAAAAGATGAAAAGCCCCTTCATCAATTCCTTTTACATCTTTATTATTTTCCCTGTCATATTTTTCAATAAAATGGTTGGCTAACAAGGGAATATCCTCAAGCCGGTCCCTTAATGGCACCAGATGAACCGGAATTACATTAAGTCTGTAAAAAAGATCCTCCCGAAATTGCTTCAGTTGGATGGCTTCCTTTAAATTTCTATTTGAAGTGGCAATAATTCTAACATCAACTTCTATTGATATTCCCGACCCAATTCTTTCAAACTCTTTTTCCTGAAGAACTCTCAGCAATTTGGCCTGCAGGCCATGAGGCATTTCTGATATCTCATCCAATAATAAAGTACCGGTATGAGCCATTTCAAATCTACCCTTATGCTGTCGCATCGCACCTGTAAACGCCCCTTTTTCATATCCAAATAATTCCGCCTCGACCAGATTCTCCGGCAAAGCCGCACAATTAAGCTTGATGAATGGCTTTTCCTTTCTGTTTGAAACATAATGAATCGCCCTTGCCACCAGCTCCTTGCCTGTTCCGGATTCACCAGTTATCAGAACGGTAGAACGTGCATCTGCCGTCGTCTGAATAAGCTCAAACACTTCCTTCATTTTTGAGGATTTGCCGATAATGTTTTGATACCGACTGGCCAGATCGGAACGAAGACGGGTATTTTCCCTCCGAAGGGTCACCAATTCTGCCACTCTTTCCATAAGCAATTCGATGGAATCCGGCGATACCGGCTTTAATAAATAATCATATGCGCCCAGCTTCATCGCCCTAACCGCATTTTCAACCGTGCCAAACGCGGTAATCATCACCACCACCATATCAGAGCGCATTTCTTTTGCCTTCTTCAGCAAAGTAATTCCATCCATACCCTTCATCTTAATATCGGAAATCATTACATCATAAGATTTTTCTTCAAGTTTTATCAGCGCTTCTTCTCCGGAAAGTACAGATTCCACCGCATATCCTGCACGATTAAGAGCTTCCGTCAAAAAGTCATTTACCAAATTGTCATCATCAACGACCAAAATATTCAATTTCATAATATCACCCTCCTATTGGGCCGGGCTTTGCCGGCAGGAAAATTGAGAATTTGGTCCCTTGACCAATTTGCGAAGTTGCCTGAATTTCGCCGCCATGAGCCTTAACTATTTTCCATGCAATAGATAAACCCAATCCCGTGCCATTCTGTTTAGTTGAATAAAATGGCGAAAATATCTTTTTTATATCCTCATCGGAAATTCCCATGCCATTATCTTCAACATATATCTCTAATGCCACATTGCCGCAATCCAAATCAAGCATTCCCGAGTCCGGAATTAAATGACATCCAACAACTATTGTTGGATCTTGATGCCCCGACTCTATGCCGTTCTTTATCAGATTATATATGGCCTGCTTGAATAAATGCGCATCAAGGTTGACAATCACATTGCTGTCAATTTCAATCTTGTTGATGGGTCTAATACCAGAACCATTATAACCATACTCATCGGCAAAAGTCTCGATAATTGATTCCAAATATTCCTTTGCCCTAATGGGAGTCCTATGCGCCGATTCATGGCGGGCAAAATCAAGCAGTGTCTCTATAGTATGATTAATACTGCCCACCCCTGCCACTATTTTTTCTGCCATTTCTCGTTTAGCCGGCTCATTGCTTAAATCCCTTGCCAGCAATGCAGCAAAACCACTGACGCCCCCCAATGGATTTCTTATTTCATGCGCCACCGAGGCCGCCATTTCTCCCAACGATGCCAAAATCTTCATTCGAGAAAGCTCATCTTCCATTCGCCGAATTTTACTTATATCATGAATAAGTTCTACTGCGCCGGTGATTTCCCCCTTATAATTCCTCAATAGCGAAGTGCAAACTGTCACCAATAATATTCTTCCATCCTGTGTTCTAATTGTTTTTTCAGCATTATCAAATGATTCGCCTGAGCGCATGGTATGGATAGCCGAGTGCGCCTTCCCCAACTCGGAGATAAATAATTCATCATAATGCCAGCGCCCCCCTGTCGGCTTGAATACCGAGACTCCAAGAAGCCTGCAGGCCGTCGGATTTAACAGGGTCACTTGGCCAGTCTCGTCAACCGCTATCACCCCGGACAAAATGGAATGTAGGATGCTATTTAAAAAATCTGTGACTGCTCCATTTTTGTTTATGAGTGATTGCAGGGTCTGATTGACTGCCTGAAGCTGTTCACTTTGAATTGAATAAGTCTCTTTGAGAGTAAGATATTGCCGTTGTAATTTATTGATTACGCTATTAAAAGCAGAATAGGTTTCGGCGAATTTACCTACTTCCTCGGATATATCAACGGCTTCGTTATCATCCATGGGCAATTACTCCAATTATTCCCAAATATAATATCCATTAGTTTTTGATAATCAATAAAAAACTGCATACATTTTTGGGGGCCGTCTTGGCCTATGGAAGACAATGCTGACGAGAAATTCTATTTAGATTTCGGTTGGGACTTTCTCATCCTGCCTTTTATAACGATCAACCAAATGATCAATGGTCTTATAGAGCTTATTTATATTGAACGGTTTTATAAAGTAATCATCAACTTTTAATCTAATAGCCTCTATAGCCGACTCAACCGTGGGATAACCGGTGATAATGACCACCGGCATTGTGGGATAAAGTTCCCTCATTTTCCTGACAAATGATAGTCCATCCATATCAGGCATTCTGACATCAACCAGCGCAATATCATAGGCCCGGTTGCGAAGTAATTCTATCGATTTCTCTCCCGATTCCGAAACTGATACGACCCAGTCCTTCTCAGAAAAATGATCATAAAGCAGGTCGCGAATCAACAGCTCATCGTCAATAATAATAATACTTTTTCTCATACTATTTCCCCTTTCAACGCTTAAGCCGGCAAGATGAGCTTATAAAATCAACCGACTGTCGCCGGCTGGTACGAGCGAAGCGCCTCTTGCTCGGTGGCAAAAATCTCAAAAATATGGGAAAGCTGAGTTATGTCAAAAATCTCCCTGACATAATCAGCCATATCTGAAAGAGTCAGGCGACCACGATGTATTCGGGTCTCTTTCATTATGGACACTAAAGCTCCGAGACCGGAACTATTGACAAACTCCACATCCTTCAGATTCAGATGCACCGAGGGTTTCCCCGAATTAAGAATTCCCTTAACTTCTTCTTTAAGTTTGTTTCCACTACTAAGGTCAAGTCGCCCGGATAAATAAATTATGACAACCTGGCCCTCATCTCTTCTCTTGGATTCCATTTTGCCCTCCATATTGCTGGCATTTTTCTGGCATGAAATAAACACATTTCTATTAAAGCGCATTGAGACCCGTGTCCCGCACTGATTACTTCCCCTAAAATATTTAATTTCATCCGCAAAAGAGTTCATTAATCCGACCCCGCGTCCTCCTTCTGACATCTCATCAACCGGGTTAATCGAGGTCATATTTGCTATATATCCTTCACCCTCATCAATTATATCGGCAACGATCGTATCATTATTAACAGTGATGGAAACTTCTATTTGTTTCCCGGCTACGAATTGATTGCCATGGATCAAAGCATTTGTAAATGCCTCTGAGACTGCCAGCATAATACTGAACAATCTTCTTCTCTCAACCTTGGCTTCCATCAGGACATTTTTTACATCCGAGTACATGGCGCCCTCGGATTCAATCACCGATGGATATTTAAATACCTTGCGCATTACTGCCTTCCGGTAGTATTCTGATTTCAAATAACGTGAAGTCGTCAATTGTATCTTCGCCGGCGCCGTTGCTAAAACGATCCACCCATTCCCGCACCCGTGCGCAAAAACGGTTGGCCGGAAGGTCCTTTTCTGCCATAAATACCTGCTTGACACGTTCCAGTCCGAACAGATTCCCATTTACATCGGCCGCTTCTGTCAAACCATCAGTAAAGGCGAAAATCCTGTCGCCATAATCTATTTCAACCTCGCCCTCCGCATAATTAATTCCGGGGAATTGCCCCACAAATGTCCCTCCCAGCTTTAATTCAATCATCTTATTATTATTGGCATCCCAGAATAGGGGAGGTAAATGCCCGGCATTACAGAAGGCAACTTTCTTTTGAGCCATGCTAAAGCGGGCAATAAACAGCGTCACAAACATTTCTCTCGATTTAATAATCCCATCACACAGAATATTATTAACATTCGCCATAATTTGAGCCGGCTTTATCTCATGCGAATTGGCCAGTTCAGACCGTATAATCGCCGCCGTAGCCGACATCACCATCGCCGCTGGAATTCCCTTATTGGAGACATCGCCAATGACCATTAAAAATTCATTATCGCCGAAGGTCATTACATCATAGTAATCCCCGCCTACCTCCCTTGCCGGGCGATAAAACGCTCCAATATCAACCCCTTTTATTTTTATTTCTTCGTCAGGAAGTATGGTTTCTTGTATCTGTTTCGCAATCGCAAGCTCTTGCTCAAACTTCTGTTTTTGCAAAGACTCTTTCAACAAAATGGAATTCTCAATAGCCACAGCCGCATAATTGACCAATATCTCAAGATTATCCTTATCTTCCGCAGAAAAAATCCCTCCGGTAGTTTTATTTACAATGATAATCGTTCCGTGGCATCGTGCGCGTGCCTTTATGGGAAGAACCAAAACGCAGTTTATAGTAGGGCCAAAATCAATCCCCATCTCGGAATTATCAATTACAATTCCAGTTTGGTTATTAAAACAATAGGTAGAAATATCAAGATTATCTTTATAAGTCATTGCCTTAATGGAATTATCATCAATTCCCCACATAACTTTCGATGCCAGTCTATCCGCTTCCGATAACTGAATTAACCCAACCTCTCCCTCGACTGTCCTGATTGACATTTCCATCACTACCGAAAGAATTGTCTCAATATCCAGAATTGAGGCAATAACTGCCCCCATGGTAGCCAAATCACGAAGTTTAAGCCTTGTTTCCTCGAGTTTGGCCTCAAGCTCAAATACCCTATCATCAGTTGTAATAGTCTCTTGCATATATGCTTCTTAATCGGCATGAATACCCATTCCCTTGATATCAGGTATCTTCACAATTACCGAAACAAAACAATTAATGTTGTATTTTAATTCAACTTCGGGTGCATGATTATGCATAATAAGGCAATATGGCTTCTTCATCTTCTCAGTATTAAGACACATTAAGAGTTCCAACAAATATTTCCGATCAAAAAAGCAAATTCTCACATGATAAAACACAATCTAACACTTCATATAAATACTATATGCCATTCATATACCATTAGTTATGGTACTTCATGAAATCTCTATTGATATTCATTCCTCAATAATAGTAATTAATAAAAATATGGTTAATGCTTAGACACAAGACCTTCATCGGGCATGAAATATGCATGACAATAAAAGAAATAATATATTCTATATTGGAGTACTATTAATGATTAAATCAATTCTATATTTCCTATTGATGGGGCTTTTAATTTTCGGTTCAGCCGGTGCGGTACCTACTTTACAGCTTTTTATCGCTGGCGGTACTTATGATGAAGGCACGGATACTTGGGTCACAAATTCCAATTCTTTCGACCTATACATTATTGGGGCGAATGAAGCTCTCAGTGATGTTATGGTTAGTATGGCTCTTGATCTTCCTGTTTCATCCGACCCCAATGGAGATGTCAGTATTGATATTGATGGCAATACCTACGATGATTGGGTTTATGGCACCCCCATGCTTCTCCCACCACATGGTATTTTCCCCACTTGGTATAGCGAGTTCAACGCCGGCGATTTTGGCTTAATTGGCGGCGTAAATAATGTCAATTACCCAAGCTATTACGATCCATCAGTCCAAGGATACCTGGCCAATTCCAATACTCTTGGCGAATATCGTAGATTTCACGTCACTCTTTCCGGAACAGATTATACTCACTTTGATGGCTACTTCTATTTCCAGGATAAGAAAGGTAATACCAAAATAAAATTCGCCCCATTTTCTCATGATGCGGAATCAAGTGTAGTCCCGGAACCGGGAACTATGGCCCTTTTTGGATTGGGCTCGCTTGGTCTTGGGCTTGTAAGACGTTTCCGCAAATAATACCCCTTATTACTAAAACTTCAAAGCAGAAGATTTCAATATCTTCTGCTTTTTTTATTTATCAGGCAAAATCCAATGCGCCAAATAATTTCCCCGTTGGCAAGAATGTTCAGCAAATAGATAATTATTTACATATATGTAGTAACAGGAATAACTTTGGAAATATCGCAACCTATTATCAGACTGCCTGATATGCCAATCACACAATCAAAGACAAGTTGCATCCAATATTTGGCATGTATTATGCTCAATATCATTGTGGAGATACACAATTTAACTGGTGAAGTCTATGAAGAGAGCGTTTTTAATCACTGCCCTTTTGGTCCTGCTTATGGCCATGAGGGCTTTAGCCATGCCGACCGGCATGACACCATCCGGCACAGGTGGTCGAAATAGCTCAAAAAACTATAATTCGACCAATAATAATAATTCTTCTGAAGCAGATGGTGGCATGTGTGGAAATAATTCTAAACCCAAGCCGACCGATTCCGTCGTTCCGGAACCGACAACCATCACTCTTCTTGGTATAGGCGCTCTGGGACTTGGAATGCTCAGAAGAAATCGCAAGTAGTCAGTCGGCTTGCAAGGGTTGTATTTAAAGATATATCAATTGGCCAGCCTCTCCTGGGCCGGCCATTGAAAATCTTTCCCCTATAATTTTATTTCCGTTTAAATTTGATCCTAAACGGCGCACCAGAAAAATCATACCTATCTCTTAATTGATTTTCGAGATACCGAAGATAACTTTTCTGAAGAAGTGTAGGGTGGTTGCAAAAGAATATAAATGATGGTGGTCTTATACCGACCTGAGTGCCATAGAGAATTTTAATATATTTCCCCCTTGCCGCCGCTGGCGGCTGTTTTGCAGTTATTTCTTCAAGAAAACTATTCAGATCCGGCGTTGAAATTTCTCGTCCGCAATTCTCATAAACCTGATCTATCAATTGAATTGTCTTGGCCACCCTCTGACCCGTTAATGCCGAAATATAAATTACCGGAATATATGACAAAGTCTGAGCTAATTCCTTAATACTTGCCGTAAACCTATCGGCAGTTCGCCCATCTTTTTCTATCAGGTCCCATTTATTTATTGCTAAAATTATTCCGCGCCTTGCCTCCGTAGCGTCCTCAATAATTTTTAAATCTTGAGTAATCAGCCCTTCTGAGGCATCAATTAAAACCACCGCGATATCGCTATATTCAATCGCACGAATGGTTCTCAAAGTAGTATAGTATTCTATGGCATCTCTTACTTTGGACTTCCGTCTTAATCCGGCGGTATCCACCAATACATATTTTTTTCCACCAATTTCGAATGGAGTATCTACCGCATCACGAGTGGTCCCCGGCGCCGCAGAAACAATGACTCTTTCTGCCCCGATAAGTTTATTTATAAACGATGATTTCCCCACATTTGGCCGCCCAATCACTGCAATTCTAATTGTTTTTTCTTCACTCTTAACATCAATATCCTCCGGCATAAGTGAGATGATTTTATCCAAAGCCTCTCCGATTCCGCGCCCAACGGTCGCTGAAATCCCCATCGGTTCGCCCAAACCCAGCCTATTGAAGGCATAAATCTCTTGCTCAGCAAACTCATCATCCGCCTTATTCACAATCAACATTACTTGCTTGCCCGATTTAATCAATGATGATGCAATCTTCTCGTCCATCGCATCCACGCCGGTTTGGCAATCCACAATCAACACAACCAAATCTGCCTGCTCCATGGCAATTTCCGATTGTTCCATGGCCAGCTTTTCAATTTCCCCCTTTGCGCCCGGGACTATGCCCCCCGTATCAATAAGATAAAACTCTCTTCCCGCCCATTCACAGATGGAATAGTTGCGGTCACGGGTAATTCCCGGCCTATCATCGACAATCGCAATTCTCTTCCGAAGAAATCTATTGAAAATCGATGATTTCCCTACATTCGGTCGCCCTACAAGCGCTACCAGAGGAAGACTCATTTTAACGCCTCCATAATCGTATCCACCATACTATATTTGCCAATAAAAACAGGGGTTCCCCCTCCTTTTTCTAATTCCGCAAAACTCATATCATCAAGGAAAAGCGAATCACTGTTCAGGCAGTTAGGGGGTAATAATATCATCTCATATTTTCCTCTAATAGATTCCAATTTCCGGAGAATATCCTGTCCTGTTAATAGGCCGCTGACCGTTACACTTTTTCCCCAAAACTCATTTTCAACCGGTATTAAATCAATATTTAAGCCAATTTCATTATTTAAAAACTGAATGATATTATCCTTAATAGCGCCAAATGCCGATTCGCCCGTAAATATCGCCGCACGAGGATTCCTTTTTATTTTTTTCAAAAATCTTTTCCTACGATTAAAATCGGTCAACATCATACGCATCATTCCAATGCCATTTTCGAATTGTGCCATTTCCTCATACTCTACAAGAGAAGGAAAATCCCATTTCGCCAGAATATAGAACTCATCCGCCGCAAATACAAATCTACTGCCCGATTTCCCCAAAATTTCTCGCTGTCGAGTATGTATATATTGCAAAATTTCGCCTGCCATTCGCTCATCAAAAGATTTAATCCCCGGCAAATGGTGCCGATATTTCGTCACCCCTACCGGCACCACACCAACCGAGATTACTCCGTGATATAAGCTAAACAAATCATCAAGCGTCTTATCCAGATGTGCGCCATCATTTATTCCCGGACAAACCACTACCTGAGTGTGAAATCTAATCCCCTTATCAATTAATTGCTTCAGCTGGGGCAAAATCGCGGGGAGTTTCGGATTCCCAAACATTTCCCGCCGGAGATTATCATCTGTGGTATGAACCGATACATAAAGCGGCGAGAGCCTTTGAGATATTATTCTCTCCATATCGTCTTTTGTAAGATTAGAAAACGAAATAAAATTGCCGTGCGTAAATGATAGACGATAATCATCATCACGAATATACAACGCCCGCCTTAATCCCTTCGGTTGCTGATGTACGAAGCAAAAGATGCATTTATTCTTGCAGGTAAGAATTTTATCATCTTCAAATCTTAGCCCCAAATCAATTGCGTATTCCTGATTAAGTTGCAATTCAATCATTTTGCCTTGCTGATCCTCAAAAACAATCTGCGCCGATTCCTCCGATAATTTATAACGGAAATCAATACTATCCTGCACGACTTCGCCATTAATTGACAACAACCTGTACCCTTTCTTGACTTTTCCAAACAAGGGCGATGATGGCTCTACCGATATAATCTTCATGGCAATAAAATAAAGCGGGCGATGGGAGTTGAACCCACGACGTCAAGCTTGGGAAGCTTGCATTCTACCGCTGAATTACACCCGCTTATTATAATAACTAAAATCTATTTCCCAATCGGCATCAAGTCAAGCGCTTTAATTATCCTTTTAAAAACCCGCCGGCAACACATCCAATGGACATCAATAATCCCACCAACGCATGGGTTTGAATAGTCCCGGCCTGCGCCGGTATTATTTCCTGAATTCTCTCATAATTACGGGCAAAAATCTTTACCGTCTTCAATGCTATGGGTAACGATAGCATAGCCAAAAGAGCATAAGGCGTCAAATACCCAAAAACTACCGCCAAAATCACGCCGGCATAACTGCCCGAAATAAGAAAATAATACCCAACAGTCGCCCGTTTCTTGCCCAAAGACACCACGAGATGATTTTTTCCCACCGCTTTATCTGCATCATAATCAGGGTATTCATTTATATATAATATGGCCGTAATTAAAAATCCAATGGGAAACGACGACCAAAATGCCGACCAACTGAAAGCCCCAGTCTGCACAAAATAGGAACCCAT
>JAGVEJ010000083.1 GCA_020058225.1 Candidatus Zixiibacteriota bacterium
GGTGATTCATGCCACAGTTGTTACTGAGGATTTTGTTTTCAATATGACCGCGGATAAAATGGCCACCAGCAGAGACACGCTCAAATTGGCGAAATTACGGGACGAGTATATTGGGCATATTTTTAGCTGTATAAAAAATGCGGAAATGCTGGGTATCGAGGTCTTAGGCCGACCGGTGCGACATATAATTCAGTTACATGCCAATCGGATTAATGGGCTTTTTCTTGATGATTTAATTTCGGCCCTAAAGAATAGAGGATACACCATTGTTTCACTTCAATCAGCTCTTGAGGATAAACTTTATCAATACAAAGATGCCTATTTTCAAGATAACACTGTTTCCTTTCTGGAACGAATAAAGCAAACAAATCCTGACCAATTACCTGCTTTGGAGGAATAAACAATCAAAGGAATGATGTTATAATTCAATAGCAGATTTCCTTGAATTAGATTGATTAAAAGGCCTTATACGTGATTTTTTTCACAATACCGCTTGACAATCAAGGCCATTATTTTAATATTAACGATGGCAAAACAAGACAGGTTTTGTTTGATTATAGGCCTTTTAATAAGGTTAAATTAAAAGGAATTTTGAAAGTGGCGGCAATGGTGAGTCATCCGATGGACAAACATGGGGCCGATTTTTTATATCCTTCATTTTCATCCAATACGATTATTCTGGTCGGAGGATTCGGCAGTGGGAAAACAGAAGTGGCCGTTAATCTTACAAAATTTCTTGCTCTAAGAAATAAGGAACAGGTAACCATTATTGACCTTGATCTGGTCAATCCTTATTTCCGTTCCCGAGAAGCCAAAGATGAGATGGAAAGTATGGGCATCAGGGTTATTGCGCCACGAGGTGGAAATGCCTATGCTGATCTTCCCATTCTTCTTCCTGAGATTAGGGGAGTTGTTGAAAAGCGGGAGGGGTTGATTATATTGGATGTGGGAGGAGATGAGCAAGGCTCAAGGGCGTTAGGGTCATTATCGTCTGCTTTTATAGAAGGCCAATATGAAATGATAATGATTCTAAATAGTCGCCGTCCGTTTACTTCTGATGTTAACGGAAGTCTAAAAACAATGGCAAGAATTGAGAACGCAGGGCACTTGAAATTTACCGGTGTGGCTTCAAATAGCCACATGATTGAGGAGACAACCCCTGATATAATAATGGAAGGATTGTTGCTTGCTAATGAAGTTTCCAAAGCATCCGGATTGCCAATCAAATTTCTGAGCGCCAAAGGGGAAGTTTTGAGGGAAATGAATTTGATTACTATAGGGGTGCCGGTTTTGCCTCTGGTTCGTTCCATGCTAAAGCCTTGGGAGAAGAAAACCGGTGGGTTTCGGGGAGTTTAGATATGCCAGGCATTCTTATAAATAAGACATATTGTAAGGGGTGCGAACTTTGTGTCCGGGCCTGCCCGATGCAGATAATAGCAATGTCAAAAGAATTGAATGAAAAAGGGTATTTCTGCGCCATTTTGCAGGAGCCGACCAAATGTATAGGTTGCCGGATTTGCGCCATAACCTGTCCTGATGCCGCCATTGAGGTTCATACGCACGGGACGCAATTTGCTTTATTTAAGTACTAGTGGAGAATGCGATGGCGAAGAAGTTGATGAAAGGAAATGAGGCGATTGCAGAAGCAGCGGTCTGTGTCGGCGCCATAAATTATTTTGCGTATCCGATCACTCCGCAAAGTGAGGTGGCGGAATATTTGGCAAGGCGATTGCCGGAGGTCGGCGGCGTGTTTATTCAGGCAGAGAGTGAAGTTGCCGTGGGTAATATGCTCTTTGGCGCCGCATGTTCCGGCAAGCGCGTATTTACAACTTCTTCAAGTCCCGGTATTAGTCTTATGCAGGAAGCCATCTCATATATGGCTGGAGCCCATCTTCCGGTGGTGATTGTCAATATTATGCGAGGCGGTCCCGGTCTTGGCGGGATTCTTCCGGCACAATCTGATTATTTCCAGGCAGTAAAGGGCGGTGGACATGGAGATTACCGGCTTATTGTATTAGCGCCTTCATCGGTGCAAGAAGCAGTTGACTTAACGATACTGGCATTTCAGTTAGCAGATAAATATCGAGCGCCGGTCATGATGATCGGCGATGGGATGATTGGACAGATGATGGAATCGGTGGAATTCCCTGCAAAATATCAAGATCCGCCCCTACCCCCTAAGGATTGGGCATTGGGAGGCGCCAGGGGAAGGAAACCGCAGGTTATCAAATCGCTTTTTCTTGATCCAATTGCGCTTGAGAAGAATAACATACTTCTGGCGGAAAAATATAAAGTAATCAGAGAAAATGAAGTCAGATATGAACTCTATAAAGTTAACAATAAGAATAGACTTCTTTTATTTGCCTATGGAATGATGGCACGAATCTGCCAGACAGCCATTGATGAATTGGAAACCGAGGGGATAAGCGTCGGCTTATTCAGGCCGATAAGTCTATTTCCATTTCCTGAAAAGGAAGTCTATCGTGAAGTATTAAAAGATAATATAGAGAGGCTTCTTACGGTTGAAATGAGTATGGGGCAGATGGTTGAAGATATTGAACGGTGTTCCAAGGGCAAAAAGCCGCTGGGATTTTACGGAAGAACGGGCGGAATTGTGCCGATGACCGAGGAAGTCAAGGGAGCGGTTAAAAAAGAATTGGGATTGGTGAAATAACGGGGTGATAAAGAGACATGGCAAAAGATGAATTAACCATACTGGGAAGACCGGAATCATTAAGCGATAATATCACTCATTATTGCCCGGGATGCACCCATGGGATTATACATCGCTTGGTGGCCGAATCTATTGATGAGTTGGGAGTGAGGGAAAGAACGGTGGGCGTGGCTCCTGTGGGATGTGCGGTGCTGATTTACAATTATTTAAATGTAGATTTTATGGAATCGCCACATGGTCGGGCGCCGGCGTTAGCCACCGGATTTAAAAGGTTGAGGCCTGATATGATAGTTTTCACCTATCAGGGTGACGGGGATTTGGCATCGATCGGAATGAGCGAAATTATTCATGCGGCCAATCGCGGCGAAAAATTTACGGTTGTTTTCGTAAATAATGCCATTTACGGGATGACCGGCGGGCAAATGGCTCCAACAACAATGCCTCATCAGAAAACGACAACTTCTCCGATGGGGAGGGATGTTTCACTTTCCGGTTATCCAATTAGGGTAGCCGAATTACTTTCAAGCCTTCGAACTCCGGCATATATTGCGCGGACGGCGGTGCATACGCCTATTCATGTAATTGATGCCAAGCAGAAAATAAAAAGAGCTTTTGCATATCAAATTCAGGGAAAATGTTTTTCTCTGGTTGAGGTGCTTTCAACCTGTCCCACCAATTGGGGAATTGCTCCTGATGCCGCCACGAGATGGGTTACCGATAATATGATGCCGTATTATCCGCTGGGGACTTTTAAGACACCTGAGGAAGAAATCGCCTAATGCCTAAGCAGTTCGAAGTTACATTGGCCGGATTTGGCGGACAGGGAATAATGCTGGCCGGTCAGCTATTGGCTTATTCCGGTATGGCCGAAGGTAAACAGGTGACTTGGGTGCCATCCTATGGCCCCGAAATGCGCGGGGGAACGGCTTATTGCACGGTGGTTATATCTGAGGGAAGAATCGGAGCGCCAATTATAACACAACCGCAATCGGTTTGTGTTTTCAATAGACCATCGCTTGAAAAATTCGGTCCGATGGTAAAATCGGGCGGATTATTATTTATTAATAGCTCACTGGTGGATATTGCTTCGGGCAGAAAAGATATAAATGAATATCTTATCCCCGCCACTGATACAGCGGTAAAAATTGGTTCTGTAAAATTCGCAAATATGGTTATGCTTGGCGCCTATATTCATATAACGAGTGTGGTAAAATTTGAAACCATACTTCAGATATTTCTTGAAAAGATGGGCGATAAGCGGCAGTTTCTCGAAAGCAATCGAATAGCCCTTGAAGAAGGCCGGAAATTTGTGCAATAGAGTGATGCCTGATGGAAAAAGTAATGCAGAATGACTTGTCCAAAATTGCGGATATTATTGCCCGCAATCCCAAGGAGCCCGGCTCGCTTATTGCGGTTCTTCAGGATATTCAGAAGGAGTTTCATTATTTGCCATGTGAAGCATTAATGGAGACCGCCAGAGTGTTGGGTGTTCCGATGAGCAAGGTATTCAGCGTTTCCACATTTTATAATGCGTTTAGTTTGACACCCAGAGGCGAAACAATAGTGCGGATTTGTCAAGGGACTGCGTGCCATATCAAGGGGGGGAAGCTGATTCAGGAACAGATTGAAAGCGCCCTAAATATCAAGGCCGGTGAAACTACGCCGGATATGAAGTTTACCATCGAAATTGTTAATTGTGTTGGGGCATGCGCCATGGCGCCGGTGATAATTGTGAACAACGATTATCATGGCAATGTGAAATGTGATAAAGTGAAGAATTATCTTGATGGGAAATAAAATGCGGATAGAATCGGCCAAACATTTACAGCAGTTGCAAGGGGAATATTCCGCAGATCTAAATCGTTTCCCACAAAAAGTATTGGTTTGCTGTGGCCCGGGATGTCTTGCTAATGGCTCCGAGAAAATATTTAATGAATTCAAGAAAATCCTGTCTGCAAAAAAGATTCAGGGAATTACGGTTGAGGCTTTGAAGAAAACGGGATGTCATGGATTTTGCGCGCAGGGGCCCTTGGTTGTAATCGAACCACAGGGAATATTCTATACTAGGGTGCAGGTCAAGAGTGTAGCCGAAATTATAGAAAAAACTCTTGCGGGTAAAGAGGTTATTCCTCGATTGCTATATGTTTCTCCTGAAAATGGACGCAAAATTGAGAATTATAAAGAAATTCCTTTTTATTCCAATCAGATGCGAATATCGCTTCGCAATGTCGGCAAGATTGATCCGGAAAATATCCGCGATTATATAGCACTTGGCGGATATCAGGCGCTGGCCAAAGCGCTAACGACAATGCAGCCGCAACAGGTTATTGATGAGGTCAACAAGTCAGGAATCCGCGGTCGCGGGGGAGCCGGTTTTCCCACCGGACGAAAATGGGATACCTGCAGGAAAGCAGAGTCGGACATTCGCTATGTGATATGCAACGGCGATGAGGGAGATCCGGGCGCATTTATGGATAGGTGTATCATGGAGGGCGACCCGCACTCAATTCTTGAAGGGATGATAATTTGCGCTTATGCGATAGGGTCAACTTCAGGTTACATTTATGTTCGTGAAGAATATCCTTTGGCAGTGATAAATCTTCAAAAGGCAGTTGAGGCCGCACGCGAATATAGCTTGTTGGGCGAGAATATTCTTGATTCGAAATTAGACTTTGATATTAAGATAAACCGCGGCGGCGGCGCCTTTGTTTGCGGGGAATCATCGGCCCTAATGAAATCAGTCGCCGGTGATGTAGGCGAGCCGCGCGCCAAGTATATTCGGTCTGTTATTAAAGGCCTGCATGATAAGCCGACGGTTTTGAATAATGTGGAGACATTGGCGACTATACCGGTCATAATGAATAATGGCTCGGATGCTTTTGCATCGATCGGCACCAAGAAGAGCGCCGGTACCAAGGCGTTTTCGTTGGCCGGAAAGATAAAAAATACAGGATTAATTGAAGTTCCGATGGGGACAACACTGCGCAAAATCATTTTTGATATTGGCGGTGGAATTCCCAACAAGCGCCAATTTAAGGCGGTTCAGACCGGTGGGCCATCCGGTGGCTGTCTGCCGGAATCAAAATTGGACTTACCGGTTGATTTTGATACTTTGACTGAAGCCGGTTCGATGATGGGTTCTGGCGGCATGATTATAATGGATGACCGCACTTGTATGGTTGATGTTGCGAAATACTTCCTAAATTTCCTTGTTTATGAATCATGCGGGAAGTGCGTGCCGTGTCGAGAGGGTCTATATCAGCTATATACTTTATGCAATAATATCACTGAGGGGAATGGAAAAGAGGGCGATCTGGAGCTGATGGAGAATTTATCTCAGAATATTCAAATCGGCTCCTTATGTGGTCTTGGACAATCGGGACCGAATCCATTTTTGAGCACCTTGATGTATTTCAGGGAAGAATACGAGACGCATATTAGAGAAAAGAAATGCCCGGCAGGCGTTTGTAGATCGCTGATTACTTATGAAATAACCGATGATTGCACCGGTTGTTTGGCTTGTATCAAGGTGTGTCCGGTATCGGCCATTACGGGACAAAAGAAGAAAAAACATTTCTTAAATCAGCAAATTTGCGATAGATGCGGATCATGCTATGATGTCTGCCAGTTTAATGCGATTATAATTAAATAGGTTGAAGAATATGGTGACGATTCAGATTAATGGTAAATTGGTTCAAGCGGAAAAAGGAGAAATGCTGATTGCCGTTATAAGGCGGCAGAGGATTGATATTCCGGCATTATGTCACCATGATGCCGTTGAACCATGTGGGTCGTGCCGCCTATGTATGGTTGAAATTACCAAAAAAGACTGGGATGGATGGTCCAAATTTGTGACATCGTGTTTATATCCGGTTGAACCTGATCTGATTGTCAGCACCCACTCACCGCGGGTGGTGGAGCTTCGCAAGACTATTCTTGATTTGTATTTGGCCAGAAGTCCCAAATCCGAAATTATTCAGAGGATGGCGGCCGAGTATGGCATTACCCAGACAAGTTATCAAGAAGTTCCTGATGGCGACAATTGCATTATGTGCTATGCCTGCACGAGAGTATGTGAGGAATTAGGATGTAATGCTATTTCGGCGGTTCAACGAGGCCATAAAAAAATAATTGCCCCCCCATTGGGAGAGCCGCCGGTTGATTGTGTGGGATGTTTAAGTTGCGCAAATATCTGCCCGACTCATTTTATTGAGTGGAATGATGACAATGGGAAAAGGACAATTTGGGGCAAGCAGTTTGAATTGGTATCATGCAAAATTTGCGGTAAGAAAACCATAACAAGGGACTTTGCCGAATATTTGGTTCGGAAACGGAATATTCCTGCGAATTATTTTGAGATTTGTGACGATTGTAAGCGAACGGAACTCACCAAGAGCATGGGTAAAATCGTTATTGCGGCACAGGAGATTTCGAAATGAAATATCGCTTTGTGATAGACCCTGTGCTTTGCACTGGTTGCCGTACCTGTGAACTTGCCTGCGCTTTTAGTCATGCTAAAAATTTGAAACAAGGGCGAAGCAGAATTTACCCATTGTCTCACGCACAGGATAAATATGTTCCGATTACCTGTCTTCAGTGTGATGATGCGGCGTGCGTGAAATCATGTTTCTTTAATGCTCTTCGCCGCAATGAAATCACCGGGGCAATAGAGCTTGACCTAAATCGATGTGTCAAATGCATGGCCTGTGTGGCCGCTTGTCCCTTTGGATGCGCCTTATTTGATGATATCCATAATGAGGTTGTCAAATGCGACCTCTGCAAGGGTGATCCCGCCTGTGCGCATTTTTGTCCAACCAAGGCCTTGAAATACACCAAATTATAGCATTCGATTATTTTCTCAAGAATCACCATAATTGAGCCGGCGGAACAAAGGGATTGCATTTTTTCAATATTGGCTTATTTTTGCCAATTAAATTGATAATTTGAATTATTGCAGGGTGTCATGAAACAAATTAAAAATGTTTATTTATTCGTAGTCATATTAATGATTCTCATGGGCATGTTGTCGGGTTGTTCAGAAAAAGAGAAAAAAGTGGAACTACCTCAGTACCCCGGATGGAAATCTTATAGCTATAAGCATTTTGTCTATCATTATCCGGAAGATTCATATTGGGGAAAGAATATAGACCAATTTTCGTCCGGCTATGAGAAATTCCTCAAAGAAGATTGTGAATTTTTGGCAATGGAGCTTCCTACAGATGCTATCCATTTTTATATTCACAATAACCCTGAAGAAGGCCTAAAATTGACCGGCCAAGCCTTGCCATTTCATACCGAAAAACAAATTCATTGGGATAGGCGTTCCGCCTGGGGGTTGGAGCTGGCCCGTTTCTTGATTGATAGAATGGATGTTCGCATGACCGACTTCAGATTCTTGCGGGATGGTTTGGCCACCCTATTAGATTATTCGGGAGCGGACTATCATCATAACATGATGTCGTTGATTGAGATTAAGCAGTATATCCCTCTTGATTCACTTATTAATAATGAAAGTTACTTACGGGCGGATAATACCTATCGGGAATGGGAGGCGGCATCATTTGTGGCCTTTGCAACATATAATTTTGGTATTAACCGATTTAAGATACTTTGGCAGTCGGCATCTTCTTTTGAAGAATCAATTAAACAGATATTTGGTGTTGATATGGCAAAATTTGAGACCGGATGGCATATTTTTGCAAAGCCATTTTATCAGGGGATAAAAATCGATGGAGAGATGCCGGATTCAACATCGAATAAGTAATGTGGCTGTTAATGATGGAGAATAAATAGCATTCAGCCGTTACTGGTACCTGCCCCAGTTGCATTCGTTAAGATTAAAATATGCAATTAGTATTAGCTACAAATAATCGCGATAAAATCAGGGAAATAAAAAATCTCCTTGATGATTTACCCCTGACTATTCTCACTTTTGAAGATTTTATTGATTTTCCCGAGGTTGAGGAAACTGGAGAAACGCTCGAAGAGAATGCCATTCTCAAGGCGATTTCCATCGCCGAATTTTCGGGATATTCTGCCTTAGCGGATGATTCCGGGCTTGAAGTGGAATATCTTGCCGGGGCGCCCGGTGTGTATTCCTCTCGGTTTGCCGGTCCGGGATGCACTTATGATGATAACTGCCAAAAATTGCTAAGAAAACTCGCGGATTTTCCAAACGAGCGACGGTCGGCAAGATTCAGAACAGTGATTGCCATAGCGTGGGATTCCAGTAAGGTAGAAACAGTTGAAGGAACAGTCGATGGGATAATCACATCTGAAAGAATAGGTGATGCAGGTTTTGGCTATGATCCGGTTTTCTATTATCCGCCCGCCGGCAAGACTTTTGCCGAGATGGCACTTGAAGAAAAAAATCGGGTTTCTCATCGGGGAAAGGCATTGTTGAAGGCAAGAAGTCTTATTATCGAACATATCAACATGTAGGTTCAAGCAAATTCCTTGACTTAGAATCATTCGGCAATATATTATTGTTTTAGGATATCGGGGTGTGGCGCAGCCCGGCTAGCGCACTTGCTTTGGGAGCAAGGAGTCGGAGGTTCAAATCCTCTCACCCCGATTTTTTAAAACCAATATTTGGACGGGCACAAAGAGGGTATAAAAGAAAACCAATGTATCCTATCTTGAAATTAAAGGCTGGCAAAGAAGGAAATGTTGCCTTTCGACATCCATGGATCTTTTCGGGAGCCTTAGAGGAAATTCCGCCGGATTTGCCGAATGGTTCTATAGTAACGGTAACCGATTCAAGGGGCCGAAGTATGGGAATAGGACTTTTTTCGGCACAATCAATGATTGCGGTGAGGATACTTGAATTTGGCCCTGCGGTTATTGATGCAGACTGGTTTCGGCGTAAAATTCAGAGCGCAGATAAGCTGAGACTTTTCCATGGATATGGACCTTCGAAAAATACAACGGGATATCGGGTCGTTTTTGGAGAGGTTGATTGTATTCCGGGATTGGTTGTTGACCGATATAATGATGTCATAGTCATTCAAATAGCCGTCGTCGGCTTGGATTTGATGCGGGATATAATAATTGAATCGCTTTTAAGCATTTTTAAACCACGGGCAATAATAGAGAGAAGCGATATACCTGTTCGTAAAGAAGAGGGTTTGGAGGAAATCTCGGTGGTGCGATATGGCGATAATCCGGGGCCGGTCGAATTTATGGAAAATGGCCTGCGCTTTATTGCCGATACGGTTCATGGTCAAAAGACCGGATTTTATCTTGACCAGAAACTGCTTCGCCAAGAAATACAACAGTATGCGCATTGCCGCAAGGTGTTAAATCTTTTTTCTTATTCCGGTTCGGCCGGAATTGCGGCTCTGAAGGGGGGCGCGCGATCGGCGCTCAACATTGATAGTTCGAATGCATCATTGACACTTGGGAAATTGCATGCCCAACTTAATGATATACCTGAATCATTGTTTTTGGCGGAGAGCTCCGATGTTTTTGCGTGGCTGTCAAAACGGGATATGCCAACCTATGATATGGTTATAATTGATCCGCCGGCGCTGATAAAATCGCAGGATGATTTTGAATCCGGCAGGAAGGCATATCATTTTTTAAATCGAGCGGCGCTAAGATTTGTTAACGATGATGGATTGCTGGTGACATCGAGTTGTTCTGCCTTTTTCACGGAGAGTGATTTGGCATTTACCCTTCGTCGGGCCTCGGTGCAGACAGGCGTTCATCTTGATATGTTAAAAATTATAAGGCAAAGCCCGGATCATCCAATATCGATTTATTTTAATGAATCGGCCTATTTGAAAACATTTATCTGCCGTGTGCGGCGATAAGGTAATATGTAAAGTGAATGGTTCGCTTAGGATTTTTCATGTTCTCAATTATCAGATAGAGAAATTATTTTTCCTGAATCAATACGTTTGCCATGAAAAAGGAAAATGGTGTCCTTTTCGGAATTGACTCGGGTGAAGACCATAGGCAATATCTCCGATATTCTCAACAATCCATTGAATCGTTCAACAATATCTTTTCTTGGGCTTTGATAAAGCCGTAGATGAGCAATATCATCATAATCCGGCACCGAGGCAATAAACCTGACGCCGATCGGCAAGTTTGATAAGACCCGAAGATCATCAAGATGTTCAAGGACTTCAAGAGCGACGACCGTATCGTAATTGACAGGTTGAAAGCTTGAAGGTTCGTAGGCATTGCCGACGCTAAAATCTCCGGAAGGGCATAATTTTTTACAGGAATCGATGCCCGCCGGACTGAAATCAAATCCCCTATAAGTATGACCCTTTTCAATCAGCATTTTTCCGAGGTCGCCAACGCCGCATCCAATTTCCAATACTTTTTGAGGGCCGCCGGGTTTTTCAATCATCCGGATGACTTCAACATATAGAGGGTAATAATTTCGGGTATCATAGCCTCGAGAATAAATGGCATCGTAGTACTGGCTGGTTCTTTCTATATTTTCGGTAAAATGCATTGCGGAAAAATATTAAAATAAATATTTCAAATTTCTATTATTGAATTCGGCATAAAAGGCGTGATATTTAACAATTAAAAATTCAAACCTCAGGCCGGGTATTTGCCGGTGATATAATCCATTAAATATCTATTTTCAATTTGGATGTCCTTTACCTGAACTTTAACCAAATCTCCAATCGAAATCAAACCAACCAGCTTTTTGGCATCCATCACCGGCAAATGTCGGAATCGGTTATTGGTCATCATGGCCATGGCCAAATCGACATCATCATCGGGAACTCCGACTACAAGATTCTGGGTCATGATATCTCTGACGGCGGCCGAGAAAGCCTTTTCGCCTTTTTGGTGGATTTGGCGGAAAATATCCCGTTCGGTGATTATTCCTACTACGATATCTCCATTCATGACAAGCAAAGCGCCGATTTTCTTTTCGACAATTTTATCCATGGCTTGTTTGATAGTGTTGTTGGGTGAAATAGTGATGATTTCGGACGA
Organism: Candidatus Zixiibacteriota bacterium; assembly: GCA_020058225.1. Taxonomy (GTDB): domain Bacteria; phylum Zixibacteria; class MSB-5A5; order GN15; family PGXB01; genus JAGVEJ01. The sequence goes on from JAGVEJ010000083.1 coordinate 11,642, forward strand.
TTTTGTATTCAGAATATCACCGAGCTTCATTTGACCTCCAGATAAGCCATAGGCTTACAAGTATTATAGATTATTATTGTATATTATACGCAATTAGTCTATGAATGGCAAATCGGTTTTTTGCTGTTTTTTCGAATGGAGATCAAGCCATGAACCGATAATTTTCGTTGCAACATTTTCTTATGATTCCTTCAATTTAAAGACAGGTTCAATCATATAGCCGCATTCATGCCTCAAAATTGAAAAGAGCAAATCATCATAGAAATTGCCTTTGTAAAAATGATGTTGCCGCAGAGTCCCTTCCTGCGTGAAATCAAGCGATTTAAGGAGTTTGACCGAGGCTTCATTGAAAGAAGCGGTTTGCGCATAAATTCTATTGAGGTATAGATAATTGAATAAGTAAATAATCAGAATTTGCAATCCCTCTTTGGCGTATCCTTTTTTTCTTTCATCAGGCGCAACAAGATATCCCAGTTCGACAGAACGATTTTGCATATTAAGGTTGAAATATCTTATTTTGCCCACCGCCGCTTGGTCTTCTTTTCTTACGATTAGAAAATCGGCCTCATTCGGGGTCTTTTCCCTTTTTTTAGCGGCCTCAACCACGTCGGCAGGGGAGACCAGACGATATTGATGGCTGGTCTGGGTTTGGGGGTCGGAATGCAGATGCCAGAGATAGGTCATGGCATATTCGTCGGGGGTCATGATGCGGAGATATACCTTTTTGCCGACAAGGGAGGGAATGGTGGGATATTGAGTAGCATCATCTTTTTTTAACATAATTGGCATTACCCTCTATTTAAGAATTTCTGTTTGGCTCATGGTTACGCTCATCCATAACGAAAGCCTATTTGCCTGTAAAGTTTAATATTTGATTTATAGCCTCATGTCAATAAAATAAATTGAAACCGTATCAAGGGGACTGTTGAAAAAGTGTATGTTGCGGCAAAAGAGCACCATTCCCATTTATAGCCTTACCTTGACTTGTCATTCCCCGCCGCGGCGGAGAATCCAGAAAATTGTAACTGTCTTGTCCGTCTTTGGCCGTCGGGCTCCGGCTCTTGACGGACCGGATTCGGCATTGATGAACACTGATGTGGCTGATTTCTGGGTGAGGGACCGAGTCCATGAAAACGAAGCCATTTTGAAAATAGTTATCTATTTGTATATCAATATGTTAGGTAAAATGGGTTCGTTTTTTATTTTTTTGGTTTGTCCTTTTTTTGGTAAATATAATTCATATCCCTTCCTATATATGTCTTGACTCGGAATTACCATTGATATTGTAGTAAATTTGCGAGGGGTGTAAAATGAGGCAGATGAGATGAAGGCCCACCCGACGCTCGCCGCTGGCGAGCTCTGGATGGGGTACAAAGGTCGGGAGAGCAAGCCTGGTTTTGATAAATCCCGCCTGGGGCGGACCTTGATGGCAAACCCCTACAGAATTTGTGTCAGTTCACCGCTCGACAAAGCCTCGCTAAGGAACTGACATAACGGCAAAAGGGCGCATGCCATGCGCCCCTACAATTGCCACCGTCCCGACCTTTGGTCGGGGGGGAGTGGGGCACCAAGCACCAAGGGGAATGTTGAAAAAACTTCATTAATAGGAAAAAGCATATTTTTGGGCAATAAAACTTAGGAATTGTCATGTCCCGACTTCAATCGGGACATCCAGAAAGTAGTTACATAAGTGCAAGTCAGCTACTGCTTTCTGGTTCCCGTGTCAAAGCACGGGATGACAGGTCGGGGAACTACGATGAACATGAACGATGCACTTTACCATAACATACACTTTTTCAACAGTCCCTTGCGCGGGAATGACATTTCATGCGATTTATTGCCTAAACGAAATGA
>JAGVEJ010000044.1 GCA_020058225.1 Candidatus Zixiibacteriota bacterium
ACAAAAGGTCTTCTGTTTTTGATTCCGGTTTAATTTTTACCGGTAGGATTTGAACCAACTCCCCGGCCAATGACTCACAAACAAAATAGCGCCGGACCAATGGTACAGAAGTGAAATGAAAGATTGATAATCACTTAGGGGCTAAAGGATATGGCCGGATATGTAATATTTTGATTATAAATGCCGATAAATGAGCTGTTAGAATTTTCTCCAAAATGGTTAGGGCTGAAGCTGATTTTGGGGATAGAAATTGATGCTTTTTATGGGAATAAAAAATTGATGCTTGGTGCATTACCGGAAAATTTGAAAAAAGATATCTCGCGGATTCTTCTCGATTTCGTAAAAACAATTAAAATAATATCGGTTTATCCAGAGAACAATCCGCTTCCTCTCAAACTTAAAGAAACATTTAATGACCGTTTTCTTGACCTGATTCGCGATACCGGCGGAATGGTGTTTTCAATTGGGCGAGGGGAAATTCGATATCAGGGGGAGGCTGTTTATAAGGATGGAGATTCTGACGATTCGCTTGCTTATATATTCTTTAATTCCGGCATAACCGAAATATCTTTTGATAATCAGTTCGGTGTCGAAAGTAGTAACCAGTTTTTCAAAATCATGAAAGCTTTTCTGAACAGGGAAGAGGGCGCCAGTGATTTGGTTTCGCTCTTCTGGCAGGCGAATATTGCAGGATTTGACTATGCCACCCTCGAGGATTTGGTGCTTCGCGAGTACTCCGGCGGCGTCATGATTCAGGAATCAATGGAGAGTGATGATTCGTTTATAAAAAGAAAATCGGACGATGATGATTCCGGCAGAATTGTATATGCAAATATTTTTCTCGATGACGACAAGGAAACCTTCGCGCCCGTCTCGGGAGCGGCGAGAGCAACAGCTCACTCTGTGGGAGCGCTTGCTTTTGTGTCCGGTAATGATAATCTTATTTTCACAGAGGCGTTTGCAGAAAAACAGATGGGATTGAATCCAATTCCGATCAGAAAGAGCGCAGGCGTAGCTGATACTGCTTTGATTCTTAATGAAGCTTTCGCAATGGGACAAGCTGACAAGGAAAAAGTGGATGAAATTTTTAGAGATGATATGGATTTTGACGGTCATGCCTCCTCGGTGGAACTTTTGCGGGAAATTTTCAGACAGGAGAACGATTATTCGGATTTCAATGAGACGGTGACCACAGTTGAAAAGATGCAGTCGGAATTTCTTAAAATCGGGCAAATTAATTATGCAGAAGAGATGCTTACCCTGATGAAAGAAGTGCAGATACAAGTTAGCGGCAGTCGTCCCAAATGGGGAGAAAGAGTCAATAATGCTTTGGTACTTGCCGGCAGTAAGGAAAAGTTGGAAAATCTCAGGATGGCTCTAAATAATGATCCTCAAATTGTGGTTGATGATGTTAAATCATATCTGAGTCTATTTGGATGGGAGGCCTTATCAGCCATAACGGGATTGCTTGGCGATTTGGAACATCGCCATCATCGCGAAGCATTATGCGATCATCTTTCAAGCGCCGGACATGAGCATATTGATATTATTGCCCGAGGGATATATGATCGTAGATGGTTTGTGGTGCGTAATACCGCCGCCATATTATCCGAAATTGGCAGTGATAAAGCTTTTTCATATCTGGAAAAAGCGATCGGCCATGAGGACCCCCGCGTTCGCCTGCAAATAGTAAAAGGTTTATCATCGCAGAAAAGCAATCGGGGAATAGGTCTCCTTGCCAAAATGATCTGGGATGCGGACGGGCTTGTGGGTCAAACTGCCTTGGAGGCATTGATGGAATTCAATGGGGAGGAGCTTCTTGGCGCCATCATCGACATAATAAATGATGCCCGATTCCCCTCATTGTCCCCATCAAATCAGGAAAGGATATTTATTTATTATTCCAGTCTTGGCGGTGAACATGCGGTTGCATATTTGGCATCTTTTATATCTGGTATGGGCATTTCCCGAGGGCAAGCACAGGAATTTTATCAGCAGATTGCTTTCAAGGCGCTCGGCCATAACAGGTCGGAAAAAGCGGAAAAAGTTATATTGAAGTATAGCCGCAGTTGGAGCAAGAAAATCCGCAGGATGGCCGCCGAGGCAATTTCCTCGCGTCGTCAGATCATATATGGAGGGAGATGATGGAAACGGTACGTATCGACAAGGCTCTTCTTGAAATGGCCGGTTCTGATGAGATACAATTTGTGAACTCATTCTTCTCCCTTTTTAAGACGGCACAATATGTTGACACTAATAATGCCACATATTTGACGCAGTCGGCGAAATTTTATGTCTTCTTCCGCAAGCTGATGGATGACCGAGGCAAGATTTCGATAAAAGCGGTTGATGGGCGAATATTTATCGGGGATAAGTTGATCAAATTCGATAGCGACGGTCTGGTTCGCGCCCGAGCGGTGATGGATAAATGGCATAGTCTTGGCATAGGGGGAATTGTTTTCGATGATTCTCTTGATAATCGTCAGTTGGATAAATTTATACATCTAATTGCCAATACCAGACTCCATGAAATTGATCCGGAGCTGGTATCAGCAAGGATTCTGGAGATGGGAATTGAGGGTGTGTCGATTCTTGGAATTGAGGAAAAGCCGAAAAATATTTTTTTGACGGACGAAAAACGAACCATTATGCGGCGCACCGCCCGCGTTAATTTTTTCAGAGCGATTTCGGTGGTTGAAGATATCATGGTCAAGGCGGCGGAAGATAGAGAAATAGATATAAATAAGGCAAAGCGGGTGGTGCATTCGCTTATCGATCAAATTTCCGAGGATGAATCGTCTTTGATTGAATTAACCTCCATACGGGATTTTGACGAATATACCTTTGCTCATTGCACCAATGTGTGTGTATATGCCCTGACGATTGGGGTTAAAATCGGATTTGACCGCCAGAGGCTCTCGGAACTTGGCTTTTCGGCATTGTTTCATGATATTGGCAAGGTGAAACTTTCAAGCGATTTAATACGGAAGCCTGATGTCTATGATGAAAATGATTGGATACAAATGCAGAGGCATCCAATTCTTGGCGCCAAGACCATATTTCGCAATCTCAAATTTGATACTCATGCGGCGCGGGCCGCTTTAGTGGCATTTGAACATCATATAAATGAAGATTACACAGGCTATCCGGCTCTCAAAATGAAACGTCCGGCAAATCTGTATTCGAAAATTATATCCATATCTGATACATTTGATGCTTTGACTTCGGGACGTGTATATATCAAAAAGTCCATACCTCCCGATGAGGTGTTGAGAAAAATGATGTATCAGATGACGATCAAATTTGACGCTTTTCTGTTGAAACTGTTCGTTAATATTATTGGAATATACCCGTCCGGCACTTTGGTGCTTCTATCGACAGATGAATTGGCGGTGGTCTCCAAAAATAATCCCCAAGACCTATCCCGCCCGATTATAAGATTGATCGGTGACCGGAACAAAGTGTTTAAGGAATACCCGGAGGCAGATCTTTCGGCGCCGGAGAATTTCCAGCGGAAAATCGTGAGAATCATAGATCCCCAGAAATATAATATTGATATTAAGAGTATAATTTTATCGGATTGAGTTCTTTGCGTTAGCTTAGGGGCAGATGAGGATGCCGACAGGGTGTCGGGACCGCCCATAATAAGAGCCCACCCGTTGGGGGGGTTACAGGGTTCCGTCAGGAAAGGGTTCCTGACGGCGCAGGCTAAATCTACCCGCTGGGGGCTTGTTGAAAAAGTGTATATTACGGTATAGTGCATCGTTCATGTTCATCGTAGCTCCCCGACCTGTCATCCTCCGCCGCGGCGGAGGATCCAGAAGGCAGTAACTGTGACTGTTTTGCACTTATGTTTCCGTTTTCTGGGTTCCCGCTTGAGGGAGTGTTGAAAAACCCCCAGTAATGGGAAAATGCATATTCTTAAAGCGCCAAAGCCCGGAAAGTGTCTTGCTGGACTCGATCCAGCATCCAGAAGTTAGCCGCATAAGTGCAAGATAGTCAATGTATTCTGGATTCCGTGTCAAAGCACGGAATGACAGGTCGGGGTATGGCGATGAACATGAACGATGCACTATACCGTAATATACACTTTTTCAACAGTCCCTTGAGCGGGAATGACATTTCATGCGCTTTATTGCCCAAGAATATGCTTTTCCCTATTTTTAGTTTGATGCAATCGTGATAGAACCATTGATTACTCATCCATTGCCAAAAAAAATCGGGAGCGAAAGCTCCCGACCCGCAAGTCACAATTTAACCTGCCTGTTACACTATCATATTATATATGACCTTATCTGCGCTGGCAAGGCATATCGCACCGCGGAGAGCCTTGTCCTCCGGCTCCCATTCCTGGGCCATCGCCCTGTCCCATACCCATTCCGGAACCGGTACCACACTGCCCAATCCCGCGACCTTTGGGTTCGTCACAACCGCGCATTTTGGGAGCTAGTTCTTTGAATTTCTTGATCTGGTCGGCATTAAGAATTCCCTTAACCTGACGAAAATGCTGGAAATTCATCTTTTTCATTTCTGTCCTGAGAGTTCCAATCTTATCCATCGCAGAGAGAATATCTTTCTCTGACCCATCATTAATCATCAGGTGATGCAGCTTTACCTGTGCCTTCTCAAGCTCGGCCTCACGGTCAATGCGCGCCATAGCATGCTCTTCATTCATTTTTAATATCTGATTCTGCTGATCCTCATTCAAGCCGAGTTCATCAGCGCATCGGAGAAGCATCCCGGGATGAACAAAATCGTCGTCATCCATCATAGGTCCGCCGCACATTCCCATGCCTTGCCCGTGCCCCATTCCCATTCCGGAGCCGCGCTCGCCCCTACCCTGGGCATATAGGGCGAGAGGAACCATCAGTAAAATGGCGGCTAAGATAATCAGGTTGCGTTTCATAACTAAATCCTTTCCTTTATGTTGTTAATGATAATCCCATTACGGATTAACCGGCGGCTTATTTTTCATACGAAAGCCGCGTACATTTTCAATTAGTTCTCTTTCAAATCGTTCTTCAAATACAACCATTTTGCCCATTTGCATGACCGTAAGCAATTTCTCGATGTCTGTATGAAATTTACGGAAAAGCTCCAGACGTTTTTCCTTAAGGGTGTCAATTTTCATAACGGCCTCTTTCACTTTTTCCTCAGAAGGGTTATCAGACTGAAGCATATCTGACAAGGAATCAATTTTCGCATCGACTTCTTCATTGACTTGCCTTGTCTTCTGGCGAAAATCGGCGAAAAGACCTATGAACTGAGGGCTTTGCTCATCCGTCAATTCAAGAGTCTCCATAAGCTTGAGAAGCCGTAAATTCTCCAAATTTTTGGCTCTCTCTCCATGCATACTGCATCCCGGCCAAGGAGGCCCCTGGGCATTTAGTTTCGTAAATAGACCCAACGAAAGAAGAGATAATAATACTATGAATAATGAGCTCAATATTTTTTTCATAATATATCTCCCGCATTTATCTTATTTTTCAAGTACTCCAATTCCTCATCGGATAAATCACCGATAAGCATCTCCGATGTATTGAAACCATAATTATCAACATAGTTATCAATGACCAAATCGAGATATGGTTCTTCTATTACTTCATCCCCTGAAGCGGAAAAATCCTCTGCAATCGTCAATGTAGCCAATAATGAATCTGTATCAGCCGGCTTAATATCCTGAAATTTATATTTGCCAAAAAATGATGCAAAAACCAACAGCAATATTGCCGCCATGGTCGCACCATACTTAAATGAAAGCCGATAGAAATTTAATGCCTTGTCATGATATTTGTTAATGCGAGAATCAAGCTTTGATTGCAGTTTGCTGAATTCCATTTTCGTGAGAGAAGGCGCCGGCGCCACAGTGAGGGTCTTTTCCAATGAGACCAGATGTTCATAATATTTAGTGCAACCGGGGCAGGAATCCAGATGGCTCTTCTCGTCCTGGCTTAAGAAAAGACGCCCCATTTTCAGGCAAATGCTTTTTCTCAATTCACCGCAATTCATATTTATCTGAAATCCTTCAGTTGATTTTGAAGTTTCTCAATTGCTTTTTGATAATTGGTTTTGACCGTTGATTCACCCTTATTGAGAATTCCGGCAATATCCGGAAAAGAAAGTCGGTCAAAAAAACGTAGATTAAAAATGAGTTTCTGTTTTGGCGGAAGCAAATCAACCGCCTTTATCAAGCGATCATTTATTTCCGAAAAGCCAACATTGTCGGGCATGTTATAAGATGGTTCATCCGGTGTTCCAGCGCTCAATGAAAAGAACGAAAGTATTTTTTTTCTTTTAAGATAGTTCAATGTCTTGCTCGATGCTATCCTGTATAACCAGCTGTAGAATCGCGAATCACCGCGGAAACCGCCCAATTCTTTATAGGCGGCAAAAAAAGTATCCTGTAATAAGTCGAGAGTTATCTCGCGGTCGCCTGTCATTCTGTAAATTAGAGCAAACATTTTATCCTTATTTAATCTTACCAGTTCGTCAAACGCTTTTCTGTCGCCAGATTTTGCTTTTGTGACTAGTTCCTTATCATCAAGTTCCATTCGTTTAGCTTTCTGTATCTTTGACAAGCGATAATACGAAAAGACTAATAAAAAAGGCAAACCTTCTCAAGTTTGCCTTTATCTATTTATCTCACAAATAGTTAACCAATCATTAGTCTCGCCTGCTTTTCATCAAGACTTTGGCAAATTGTAGCATATTCTCAAGGACTTTACCTGTCCCGCGAACCACGCAAGTCAACGGGTCATCAGCAACGACAACAGGTAAATTTGTCTCCTGACGCAATCTTCTATCCATACCTCTAAGCAGGGCGCCGCCCCCGGTTAATATTATTCCTCTATCAAGTATATCAGACGCAAGCTCCGGTGGAGTTCTTTCCAGCGACTGGCGAACAGCCTCGACAATCCGCTCAATCGGCTCGACTAATGCTTCCCGAACCTGCACCGAGGATAATTTCAAATTTTTGGGGACCCCCGCCACCAGATCGCGCCCTTTTATTTCCATTGAAAGCTCTTTTTCAAGGGGGAAGGCGGAGCCAATCTTTATTTTGATTTCTTCGGCGGTAAGCTCGCCTATGAGGAGGTTATAATTTTTTTTAAGATACATTATAATAGATTCATTCATTTCATCGCCGGCGATTCGGACAGAAATATTGTTGACTATTCCATTCAAGGCTATAACCGCTATTTCCGAAGTTCCGCCTCCGATATCGATAATCATAATACCGGATGGTTGGTCAACGGGAAGGCCTACTCCAATTGCGGCCGCCATCGGCTCCTGAAGCAAAAAAACCTCGCGGGCGCCGGCATTTTCCGCCGAATCCCGGACTGCTCTTTTTTCAACTTCGGTTATTCCAGAAGGGACAGAAATTATGATGCGGGGTTTCATTAGATAACGATGTTTGACAACCCGACGAATAAAATCCGAGAGAAGCTTTTCTGATATTTCGAAATCGGCAATTACCCCATTTTTAAGCGGTCTGATGGCGGCAATTTCAGCCGGGGTACGTCCAAGCATCTCTTTGGCCGCAGAGCCGACCGCCAAAACCTTACCGGTCGCTTTTTCTATTGCTACTACCGATGGTTCATTCAGGACAATCCCCTGTCCCTTCACAAAAACCAGCGTGTTGGCTGTTCCGAGGTCTATTCCGACATCACTTGATATAAAATCAAAAAATCCCAATTTATTCCCTTAAATCGTGCTTATCCAATATAAAGCATACCTGTTTTTAAGTTTCGCTAAGTTTAATTTAGATATCGGCAAAAAGCAACTAAAAAAGCAAAGCTTTCGCTGGCGAATTTTTCCAAACCCTCTGGGGAGTGCTGAAAAAGTGTATGTTACAGCAAAAATGCAGAATTCATATTCATCGCCGCACCGCTACTTGTCATCCAGTGCCTTGACACGGGATCCAGAAAGCAGTAACTGTCTTGCACTTATGTAGTTACTTTCTGGATGCTGGATCTCCGCCGCAGGCGGACAGCATGACAATTCCTATGTCCCATTGGCGAAGAATATACATTTTCCCATTAATGGGGGCTTTTCAACAAGCCCCTCTGGGTTGGTTCAAATATTACGAAATGACCGGAAATTTGCACATTGGGCTTGACAAAAGGGCATGATGACAAGTATATTCATTTTGTAAAGGGTGACTTCTTTATTATATCTGTTTTCTTGTAAGCCAATGGCTATTGGGCCATGGTTTATAATATTAGTCTATAGTCTATTGCAATAATTCGCAGAGACCATCAAAACTAAATATTTCGTACGAATTGCAATTAAGCCTTGGGCCTATTAATCTGAAAACTTATTTTCGGAGGGGAGAAAAATGAAATTAGCAAAAATCTGCCTTGCGGCGCTTCTTTTGTTGCCGGTTTACTCGTGGGCGGGAGAAGAAGATATTTATAGC
>JAGVEJ010000123.1 GCA_020058225.1 Candidatus Zixiibacteriota bacterium
ACTCAGCAAGATAATTTGTAAGAAGAAATTATTCCGGAGAGGCTGGGATTCGAACCCAGGGACCCCGTTAAGGGTCAACTGCTTAGCAGGCAGCTGCCTTCGGCCACTCGGCCACCTCTCCTGAAAAACATAAACGCCTTAATATATTGATGAAAGCGGTAATTTCAAGGGAATTCTAAATGAATTGCAATAAGATATTCAGCAGGTGAAAACGGCTATTTTGGCTGAACCTGTTGAACAGGTTGCTGATTGGCCAAAAATCTCCAATATGCCCGCTCTATTATAAGGGCAATTTCATGCCCTTTAAAAGGCTTAGTGATATATTCATCGGCCACTAAACTCAATGCCTCTTTGATCGAATTTGCGTCACCATAACCGGTCATCATCACCACACCGATATGCGGAAAAGTCTTTTTAATTATCTGAAGAAGTTCATACCCGTTCATCCCCGGCATGATAATATCTGATACCAAAAGGTCAACTCTGGATGTCTTGATGATTTCTAATGCTTCCAAACCGCTATTTGCTCCTTTTATCTGATACCCTTTTCGGTTTAGTAGTTGCTCAACAACATTTTTCATCATCGGGTCATCATCAACAATTAAAATTGTGATGTCTGGCTTATTTATCAGAATCCCCTTCCCAGATTCTTTTCCAATGTGTTGGCAACTTCATCAACAAAATCATCCAGCATGACTGGCTTATACAACAATGAATCTGCCCCGCTAACACCGGCTCTGGTAATTAGCCGTTCAGTCGCGTTGCCGGTAATAACAATAACGGGAAGATGTGGGAAATTTTCTTTTATTTTGGCCACTGCCTCAACTCCAGCCATCTCCGGCATAATTAAATCCATCGTAACCAAATCATAAGCGTTCTGGCTGATCTTATTAACGGCATCAAATCCATTTTGCGCCAAATCCACTTCCACTGAATTGGTAATTTCGCAGAATTCTTTGAATATGTCGCGAATATATGGCTCATCATCAACTATCAGAATCTTGAATGGTTTTCCACGCCGCTTGGCCATATTCTCTATTTTTTTTATATTCATAAGATTGTCCTATTGGGGAAACCCTCCCCCATTTGCGTTTTTTCCCGCCTCATCTATAATTATCGACCTTTCCCTGCTTCTTTTTTATATCGGATATTGTTTTCAAAATATTCTGGCTTCTATTCAAAATTTCATATAGAGCTGTTTCTATCCGGTCAAGTTTTCCCGATTCTGACGGAGGCGAGTAAACCATTTTCTCTTTATTCCTTAAAGCCTTAAGGATATCCATTATTTCTTTGATTACTTCAACCGAACCATGAATCAACTTGGTAAATTCAGGTTCCAGATAGGCCAACTCCTTGGTCTCATTTTTTGTCCGGGCGAGTGATATGGCCAGATTTAATGCCAGCATCTTCACCTGACCGGCAAGGTCATCAACTTGCTCAAACCAATCGCCTTCAGGCATTTTCATATCATTGGGATTTTCTTCTGTCATGTAAATACCAATTCTTTTATTTTGTTCTTTAACGGCTGCAAATCCGATGATTTCATTACATACGCATCTGCGATCCAAGTATGGAAATCAGACTTATAGGTTGAATAGGCTGTGTTGAGAACAATGGGTAACTCAGGATGTCTTTCCTTTAATTGCTTCATTACATTCAAGCCGCTTTCTTCTTCCAGCTCAATATCAAGGACTATCAAATCGAGTCCCTCATTATCAGCCGCGGCCAGAGCCTCCTCTCCCGTAGCCACCGTAATTACATTATATCCTTCCCTGGAAAAGAAATCTTTATATAGCTTTCTTATATGGTCTTCATCATCAACCACTAGAAGCTTGCTCATCGTACCCTCCTTTGTACTGGGGCAATTCTATAAATATTTTCGGCAAATCATCGGACGAACTTTCTATGCCATAGTTTCCGCCATGATATCTTAAGGTCTCTCCGGCAACTATAATCGAGAGTTTTTGCGTGCCGGTGGGACTGCCGAATATTTGCTTCAAAACTTTGATAACTTTATCTCTGGTCTCATGTCCCGCAATAAATCCAATAGTGGAGCGGACAGTACTGTTAATCAATTTGGTTCCAAACTCAATACGGCAATCATCGGTCAATTCTTCGGTAGCCGCCAGCATGAATTGCAGAAGGGCATGCTCCAACTGGTCGGGATTCCCCCAAATCGCCAATTTTTGCTCGCTCAGTTTCAACAGCGGCGGGGTGTGACGGTGCTTTGTTTTTGCCGCCAAAACATTTGTAACACGTACAACCAGATGATTGAAATCGATTTCCTGTGTTTTAGTTCTGCTGGCTCGTGAAAAATCGAGCACATGGTGCAAAACATTCTCAGCCCTTTTTGTTTCGGAAAGAATAATATTCAGATACTCGGAATTCGCTTCGTTTCCGCCTGCCGAAAGCATCAAATTTGCAAATCCCCCAATAACGGTAAGCGGATTGCGCAATTCATGGGCAATTGATGATGTCAATTCACCAATTACAGACATCTTCTCCACCCGAATAATCTGCTCTTGCGACTCCGCTAACTGGCGATTTATTTCTTCCAGTTCCGTGGCATGCTCCACCAGATTATCATAAAGACGGCTTCTTTCAATCGCTACGGCCGTATGATTGGCAAATGTCTGCAAGAGATTGACATCCGAGGATGATATTTTCTTGCCGGTGATTTGGTTATCAGCGGCGATAATACCAAGCTTTTTCCCTTTACTAATAATAGGCGCTACCGCCAGATTCCATGTATTGAGCCGCTTCAAAATCTCCAGAGATTCCCCCGAAAGAAAATCTTCAAGGTGGGCATTGATGCCGTATCCATTGTTTATCGCCTCGCTAAAGAAAGAATTTTCTTCCAAGGATATTTTCCATCCCGAAATCAGCGAACTAAGCGAGTAGTTTGATTGATTTTCCCTCTCGCTGTAATCATCCAGTAATTCTTTCAGACTCCTTTGTTCTCGAGAAAGCCGTGACCATATCTGACCGGCTTCTTCCGGACTTCCCGGTCCGACGGCGATTTTTCCTTCCAAATATTCTTCATCATTATCAGCCAGAAAGAGAAAGGCGCGGTTAAAGCCCAAACCCTGATTGGCTGTAACGCCGGTCATTAAGACTTTTAGGACTTCATCCAAATCGGCTGTGGAAGACAGAACCTCCGATACCTGTGACATAATTGACAGCTCAAATATCGCTTCCTCTAACTCGGCCTTTTTCTTTGAGGATTCCGTAACATCCTGAATGATGCCGAAAACTCCAATAATCTCTCCGCCTTCCCCTCTAAACGGACTACAAAAAATATTCAGTATCGCAAAATGCCCCTGACGATTACTGCAACTCAGCTCCCTTTTCAAATATACTCTACCGCCAAGTATGGAACCAAAAGCTTCCATTAAACCGCAGTTCATAATGGAATCAATATCCTGAAGCGATGCCTTAATTCCCTCCTCGACGGCGCCAAATCCTATGATTGTCGCCGCTCGGGGATTCAAGTACTCAATAATGGCATGATTATTCACCAAAAAATACCCCAGGGGGGAATCATCAAACTGCGCCCGCAAAAATGCTGTATGCTTATCGGCAGAGATCATAGTAGCGAATTCCAGCATTTCATACTCCCGTTGTTGATTTCTGTAAATTTATCATTTTAATTTTTTGCCCATTGTATATATATGTTTCCGAAACAAGGTCTTCTATCTTTAATAGCCGGCGGTTAACTTCCGCTATTCTCATGCACTCGCTCTCTATCTTTCCCAAGCGTTCCGCCAGTTTTTCGTCGAGATTTTTTTCAATATGACGAAGGTACTGTATATTTCCAATTATGACCGAAAGCGGATTGTTGATTTCATGATTGATAGATACTGCCAGCTCTTTTACCGCTGAGAGTTTTTCGCCATCAATCAATGCCTTGTGCACTTCCTTCAGCTCTTTTTGCGCCTTTACCAGCGCCTTATTCTTTTTTTCAAGCTCCTTCTGGTACATCAAGCGCTCGATCGAAATTGCAATTTGATCTCCGACAATCTCCAATAGCTTTATATCATTTTCGCGAAAGAAATTTACGGCGCTATGTGATAGATTAATAACGCCAATAAGTCTATCTTCAACATTCAGCGGAATAATCAAAAACGAATTTCTTGCCTCTTCCGGCGGCCGGTTGAGATTTTTTAAATGCGATAAAATAATCGGCCGTTTCTGCTTGGCCACCCAGGCAGAAATACCGCTTCCCGCTTCAAACTGCACAAAATCAAGCAGTTCCACCTTGCGACCGATGGTAATCATTTCTTCCAGTCTCTCCTTTTTCTTATTAAAAAGTGAGAGCGTGGATGATTCAAAAGGAACAACCCCTTGTATCATCTCCAAGACTTTTTTATAGGTCTCTTTTACGGGTGGACTTTTCCTGATAAATGATGATATCTCCGCCACAAGATTAACTTTGACCCAGAAACGGCTTACTTGATCATCCACTATTTCTTTATTATCCGCCAAAACTGTTACCCCTCGTTAACCTTTTGATCTTTTCCCAAAATTGCGCTGCAATTTCATCTTCCAATTGACCGAAAAGAGTTATCTTGGCATCGGCTGGAATAAAAAGCGCCGGATCATTCGGATCATCGTCCAAAATCTGCCATTGGCCAACCGCAAGAGCATCAACATTGATTTTCTCCAATTGAATCACTCGTTCTTTGGCTACATCTATTATTCTTAGTGTCCCGCTAATGGCGCCATAAACACGATAGCGATACAAAAATAATGGCACTATGGTTGTCTTTTTCCTAACCATATCCATGTTGTCAATGCATATCTCCGCCAGAAATCTGGCCTTATGCTCTTTCCCGATGGAAATCAGGCTCTCCATTTTTTCCGGCGGACCGCCGCAATTCGGTACCTCAACGATATACACATCCTTAAATGGCGATAGCGCCATTCCAATTTTTTCCGCAAGATGCGAATCCGAATACGGGTAATCCGATTTTTTCAGACTGATTACAATTCCATCTTGTGCAACAACCGGAAGGCAGATGCTTCCTATAAGAATTAAAGCAGGTAATATCTGTCCAATATATCTATTCATTTCCAGTTCTATTTTCTATTGAGATTCTTTTACGAAAGGCATACTTGTTCAACACCATCTTGATCCGCTCATCGAAAGATGCCGCATTTGCAGGAAGTATTTCTATCTCGCCGGCGCTGAAAAGGTCGGGCAACTGCTCCCTTGGAACAAATTCAATCCCTATTAGCCAGTCTTTGTCAGCAAACTCGGCCCGTTTGACAATTCCGATGATATTATCAAGGACTTCTATTCCCTGAAGCGACATTTTTAGCAGTAAAATTGACCCCTCTTCAACCGGATCATTGCCGGATACAAGTATCCCGCCGGCCGAGACATTAAGGATTGAGCCGCTATATACGGGACGCTTCATCTCGGAATAGATTATTCCATTGCTGTCCCTTAGCAATGTAAATGTAACCGGCTCGGACAGTTCTATACGAATAAATCTTCTTTTTCCGTCCTTGTGTAATTTGAATGGAGATTTGACCGAAACGACATCCTGCCCGGCGCTAACATCCGATATTATTTTTTCCGGAGTCCTATTCATACAATTTCCCTTTATCTATATTGTTTCCATATTTATCAACCAGAAATGAGGCAAGTCCTGACCTTGTCTTTTCATCGAAATCAAACAGCTTAAGAGGAAGATTTCTCAGCAGACTATTGGGCAATTTTTCCGAGCAATCTTCTCTTATAACAAGCTCGACTCCCACATTGGTCAGATTATTATCGCCTTTTTGCTTGTGACGGATTCGTCCCACCATGAGTTGCGGTATAATTATTTCACTGAGATCAATATGAAGTATCATATAGTTATCTTTTGGAAAAAATAGCGGGAGACCAATGAGTATCCCCCCTCCGCTGATATTGATTGCATTTGTTTCCAGCCATTTCAGCTTGCTCAGTCTTACCGAACTTATATTGGTATCATCAAAAAATGTCAGGCGGATATTACTGGGAACTTCAAGCCGCAAAAATTGTCGTCTTACCTGTGGCCGAACATCAGATGCAATCGGTATTTGAAGTCTTCCCTGACGAGGAATACAGATTTTAGAACTGAACACAACCGGCTCCCCCTTATACTCAAAGGAAACCTCGACCGGTTGATGATTTATCAAATCATTTATCAGTCCGGATGAACCGGAACGGTCGATGACAAGATTCTTTTCCGTAAACGCCACGACCCGGGCGCTTAATAATTTACCCGGAAATTGCTCAGTGCGGATTTTAACTTCCCGCCCCACCAGACGCGAATAATCAATCCCTGCGCTTTTTATGTATATATTCGGTGGCAACATCATAATAGCCCCTTTTGGCGTTCCATTATTTGCTGATTGAAAATATATTTAACCAGATGGCTCTGCACAGTGATGGTAAATTTTTTCACCTGTGGAGGCAGTAATTCCACCTCGCCTGTGGCAAAATATTTTGATATCTTTCTATCAAGCATGAATTCCACTCCGACATAGAGAAATTTATCCATAGTGATTATTCGACGGGATATGGCCGCCAACAAGCGCGGTATTCCCATTTCCTCATACTTGCCGATCTTTATCAGCAAGAGATCCCCTTTTTTAATCTCATCATTGACTTTCATCAATAATCCGCCGGATGATACATTTGATGTGTAAGAGGTATGCCATGATAAATTTTCGGCAAGGATTCCAGACGGAGGTCTCTTAAGTAGTGCATACTTCAATTCCAAATGCATATCCACTCGGACAAATTGACGACGTTGAACCCGCTCCATTCCCCCAAGAGAATGAAGTTGAATCAAACCGTTGGGTCCGTTGCTCAAGACTCTAATCTTTGCCGAAAACCGATATAACGCATCAGGCTTTAGAAACTGAACATAGACCAATGAATTTGCCGTTAGTAGTTTATTCCCCGAGACAAAATCCGGCTTCACTATGACGATGCCATCATGATTTATATCCTCGATACGGGATACATAAATCCCCTGCTCGTCACCTTGACCGACAAGCAATTCAATCTTATCCCAGATATTTAGGGGAAAATCCATAGATTGTGTCGCTGTTTCAGTCATTGACTATCAGACCATTCTTGCTTCAGCGAGATTGCTTCTCCCTTGTTCGATAGCCAGTTCCAAAATCTTCCTGGCCAACGCTGTTCTCCCTTGGTCCCCTTTGTGCCTGTGGATAAATTCCTGTCCCGTTCTTATGGTTGTATTGAAATATTCTTTGGCTGTTTCGAAATCGCCGATTCGACGGGAAAGCTCGGCGATAAGATATGATGCCTGTATTTGCTGGTTACCTTCGGCTATATCACGCCCCTCTTCAAAGGAACGCTTGTAGTACATTACTGCATACTTAAGCGCATCCTTTTCATTCAGTGGAACACCATCCCTTTTCGTCGATATTTGCGCCATAAAATCATAGAATGAACGGTGACTGTGAAATCCGGCTTCCCCCGATCCTTCCTCAGAGCCCAGAGCCGATCTTCGATGCTCATTAAAGATGGTCTCCAGTACCTCTATCTTGCTCTCAACCAGCGACATCATATTGCGAAAAACGGAAATCTCGCTGTCATATTTGTCTTTTATAGGGTAAAGTACAGATTTAATCTCAGCCGAAATTTGCTCATCAGAAAATTGCTGGGCGGTCGCTCTTTCAACGCCCCGAACACGCTCTTCAACAACTTGAAGCGCTTCTCTCAGACGTCCGAATTCCTTTTCTATATCGATCAAATAACTCTTGATAACCTTGCGATTGGGATTCTCGCCGCTCGCCATATCCCGGAACAACCAGCCCATACGAAGATAGAACCGCCCCATATCAAGATGCAACTGTTTGTCGTTTAGAGATTCATCAATCACCGCCAGCAACAATTTCAATATGGCGGTTTCATTCGGATGGCGGGTGACATCAAGCTCCTGTCCGATTGTCTTAATTATCGAATCATGATGCGCCAAAAGTTCCAAATGCCTTTCCTTAACAGATTTCTGGCGATATGTTTTGAAGTATGCGTCTTCTTTCCAATCTTTGAAATTATTATTAAACTCGCGTGAGTAGAAGCAATTGGCACAGGTAGCTGTGAAATATAAAAGTGGGTTGTGCGCTTGATACCTGGCATTGCGCCATTTTCTGCCGGTAGGGCAGAAATCGGTATCGCGCTCTTCCTCGGTATATGCCCCCATCTTGATTGTCTCATACTCATTTATGGTTTTGCATATTGGGCATTCAACTTTGGTCAGATAAAATGGTAATTCAGCGGCCATTATTTTTTCCTCTCAATCTCTCCGGGGTTGATATTCTGTTTAATAAACGCCAGCTCTCCCACCGTCAATGGCAGTGACTTTCCGACTCCGCTATTTCCCTTCTTCTGCGTCAGCATCCTTTTCGCCTGACGCAATATTTCCTGCCGGTCGCGCACTCTATACTCCCCGCGGGGACTTAATACGGCGCTTTCTACATCAGATTTTCTGCCGGCTCCACTAAGGTCAATAAACTCAAAATCAATTTTGGAATTTTTTAAGGCCTGCATCGGTTGATATACTTCAGCCGCGGAAGATGATACCCCTCCACTGGCTATTGCCGGTTTTATTTTCTTCCTCCGCTCAGTAATCAACGAATACAATAACGCTGTGAGCAATCCGGCCGCCAAAAAACCGGCGACATTCAATCCTATGTCGATTAGGTAATCAGTTGAAGTTCCCATTTCAATTTTTCCTTCTGTCAGGCTTTGAGGTCGAGATGCTCCCCTGCGGGTTTTGGATTCTCATCCTCCTCCGGTGCATTCCCTTGCTTATTCCTTTTCTTCCCTTTCTCTTCCTGTTCTTTCTTGTCCTTGTTTATTATGACCGAGTCACTTTTCTCCAATTCGTGGGTCCTCTCGGCATCGACGTTGGTTTTTTCCTTCAACGCTGTGGCCACCTGCCTCTGTTCCATTTCCGAGGCCGCCTTCTGTATCTGGCTTATCTTCCCGGCCACTTCCGCTTTGGATAAAGCATCTGAAAGTTCCACCGGCCGAATCATAACATACCCCCCGTGTTTAACCGCTTAGGGCAAATTTCTCCCTTATCATACTTCTCAATTTAAGTACCGCCTTGGTATGAATCTGCGATACCCGTGATTCCGAAATGGACATCACTTCGCCTATCTCTTTCAATGTCAATTCCTCAAAATAGTACAGAGCAATCACAAGCTTTTCCTGCTCAGTCAGACGATCAATTGCGGCGACTAAGAACGCTCTCAATTCGGTTTTTTCCAGATCGCCTAAGGCCGATAATCTGTTTTCATCGCGAATCGTTTCTATCCGCGGCACCTGATGATTATCATCCTCACGATAAACCGTTTCATCAAGCGATAACAGAGAAGAACCCGAGGCATCGCCGATGGCAAGCAACAGCTCATCAATCGTGCAACCAAGCTTTTTGGCCAATTCCGCCTCTGTGGGAGGACGTCCATAGTCATTCTCCAATGCGAGCAAGGCCCTTTCAATTTCCCTTGTGCGGGCTCGGGTCGAGCGTGGCACCCAATCAAGGGCGCGCAATTCATCGAGTATGGCTCCTCTTATTCGCGGCACGGCATAAGTCTCAAATTTCACACCGCGGTTGTGATCAAAGTTTCTGAATGCTTCTACTAACCCGATTACACCGGTATTAATCAAATCACACAATTCAACCGACCGCGGAAATCCTATGGCCATGCGACCGGCCACATTTCGTACCAACGGCAGATATTGCTTGAGCAGTCTTGCTCTAATCTCAGGATTGGCATCACGTTGATAACGTAACCAATCTAAAGACTGCTCGTTGGGCTTCTTGGGGATATTAGAGGCTACTTCTTCAATCTTAAAGACTGAAATCCGACCGGTTTTCCCCTGGCCATTTTTTTCCTGTTTCTGTCGAACCTTACGTGCGCTAATCATTTGAATACTATTCCTTTATATCGGCTAAAATTCCTGAACGATTTATGCTTCTTTCGTTAATTATTTCCTTTGTTTTCGTACCCTCGGAGTCCCTCAAGAAAAGCAGGTCTCTTAGTTGCAAAAAGCTTTCCCATGCCGCCGAATTTGCGCTGATTTCAAAAAATGGTTTTTGTTGCGCAATCGATTCTGTAAGTTTTTTATCCTCAGGGAGATATCCGGCGCTTAGTGGAACCCTACTCAGAAACCGATCCGCCAACAGGGAAAATTTCTGAAAAATGAAATCGGATTCGCCGCTATTTTGAACACGATTGTTCAAAACATGAACAGCTCTCTTTCTGTTTATTTTTGTCAAATGCTTGAATAATCCAAAGGCATCCGATATCGACGTGAGTTCCGAATTGAGTACTATTATGCTCATGTCCGATGAATTAGCCGCTACGGTTATCAGATCAATCAGCCCCGAGGGCGTATCAAGCAGTATGAAATCAAAATCCGAATAAATATCATTAACCCCTGACAATAATACGGCATATTCCTTGTTTTGATAATTGATTTCGGAATCACCCACTGATGGTGATGCAATTAGAAACAGATTTTCGGAAACCGCCGTTGCAACTTCTTTGCCCAATGACGGATTCTCTATTAACTCGCCCAAATTATGTTTGGGGACTACATTGGCCAGTATATGAAGATTGCCGAAATACCAATCGCAATCAACCAATAATGTCCTATACCCAGCGCTTGCCAAAATATATCCAAGATTGAATGTAATTGCCGTCTTACCAACGCCACCCTTGCCCGATATAAATGACACTATCAATGGATGAGGATGCTCTTTTTGATGGCCATAATTATTAATATTATTGTTCATCATTTGTCTTCCCCATTTTCATAATCCGTCGGGCAATCTTTTCGGCATCCGGTTTTTCGAGCATACCTACTCCTCCTGGGTTACCGGACATATAGGCGAGGGGGATATCAAGATATTTGGTCATGGTTAGAATGCCTCCCCACCGCTTGCTCTCATCAAGATGCCCCGCTATCAAATGAGTAGGCTGAATCCGTTCATAACTGATAATCGAATCGACCAGATCGCGCGAACGAGTGCATGATGAAAAAACCAAAAACAGCATGTCAGGTTGAATTTCCCTGATACGGTCTATGAGTTGTGAGGTCATTGCCTCATGTATGGTGATAGGGGGAGTATCTATTAAAAGAACGGAATCTTTTCTATATTTCTTTTCCGGAATCCCCGAAGTATCCAGGGGAACATCAAGCATCTCCGCATACCCGCTTATCTCCTCATAAGCCGCCACCTTGACATTATCCAGCGATGCCAACGTTACCTTTATTCCTTTTTGAGTGGAGAGATAAGCCGCCATTTTTGCTAAAGCCGATGTTTTGCCGGCGCCCGTAGGACCGGCAAAAACAATCTTCATGCCCGGCTCTATGGAAATTTCCGAGGATATGCTTTCCTCAAAATCATTTTTTAATATTCTTAATGCAATTTGTTCGATATCATCTTCAAAACTCAAATACCCTTCCATCACCTTTATCTGCTGACGGGCAATTTCCACCGGAATGTCGGCATCAAGCAAATTCAGATATATCGACCTTAAACGCGCATCCATATTCCCCACCGGTTCAGTGGCGTGGTGTGCATTCAGGATGGTATCCAGCTTTTTCTCCAATTTGGCGGCAAAATCATTTTGTGCCGCATTTTTTACATTCCCTTTCCGTGTTGTACTGGAAACAGATTTTACTTTCATATTATTTTTCTCGGAAATTTGCGGCATTACTTGTTTGGCCTTACGGACGGGAATTCCCTTCTCGTCTATACAGGCCGTCACTTCAACATGACTCCCGGTTAACGCCATTTCGGATGGCGTACAGACTCTTGTCTTGAGTATTACCGCCGCATCGCCGAGTTCTTCCTTAATCAGCTTCAGTGCGCCCGCCACATTACCTGCCGGAAAAGATTTAATTATCATTGCCCAATCTCACTGTTCCTGTGGATATAACTTCAACATTTCCGCTTATTTCGTTGTATGAAAGCACAACAAGTGATGGTTGCGCTGTTTCTGTCAGTCTTCTTAAGGCCAATCTTATATTCGGCGAGCAAAGGCATATTGGCGCATACCCTGATGTCATCATCATATCGATCCGGGCTCCCATGTTCTTCAGTAGTTTTTCCGAATCGGCCGGCGCCATAACTAACATCAATCCCTGCTTGGTGTTTTGTACTGAGTCGGACAACATCTGTTCAATCGATGGGTCTATCGTGAATACGTGCAGTTTGTTGTCTCTATCTTTGTACATATTCGTAATATGTCTTTTTAGAGCCATTCTGGCATATTCGGCAATTACATCCGGCTCTTTGGTTATCTGATAATAATCGGTCACCGTTTCCATGATTGTAGCTAAGTCGCGAATCGGCATTCTCTCGGCCAACAGGGCCTGCAGTACTTTCTGAATAGCTGACAAAGGCACTACACTCGGCACCAAATCGGTAACCAGAGAGGGGTGATCTTCTTTAAGCGTATCTATTAAGTGCGCCACATCCTGTCGGCTCAACAACTCGGCCGCATAGGTCTTAATTATTTCGGTCAAATGCGTTGCCAAAACCGCCGACGGCTCCACGGTTGTATAGCCGCGTGATTCCGCAATCTCTCTTAGATTTGGAATTATCCATGTAGCGGGTAAATCAAAGGCCGGCTCTTTAGCATGAAACCCTTCAAGCTCATCATCAACATAACCCGGATTGATGGCCAGAATATGGTCGAGCATTAGCTCGTAAGATGCCATTCCAATGCCCTTAACCTTTATCCGGTACTGATTCGGTTTTAATTGAACATTGTCGCGAATTCTAATGGGCGGTACGATTATCCCCATCTCCTGGGCCAACTGCCGGCGTATTACTGATACGCGGTCAAGCAAATCGCCTCCCTGATTGGCATCAACTAACGGTATCAAACCATATCCGATTTCCACTTCAAGCGCATCAACCTTAAGTAAATCCTCTGTTCGTTCGGGAGCCGCAACCTTTTCTCCAGCCGAAAGTTTTTTCTCATCCTCCAATTTATTCTTCTTAATACTTTCATTGGTCAGATATCCAATTGTGCCAACCGCCGCACCGAGTAAAATAAAGGGAAGGGTGGGCATCCCAGGAACGATACCAAAAATTAACAGCATGGCCGCCGCTATCATTATGGCTCGAGGTTGCTTCACAAGCTGACTGGTTAGATCTGCCCCCATATTGGATGTCGATGCCGCTCTCGTGACAATGATACCCGCCGACGTCGATACTATTAGCGCCGGAATCTGTGTCACCAAACCGTCTCCAACCGATAACAGGGTGTATGTGCGAAGCGCATCGGCGGGCGTTCTCCCCTGCATCAGGATACCAATAATAAAGCCTCCCACAACATTTATCAGCGTGATAAGAATTCCGGCAATGGCATCGCCGCGGACAAACTTCGAGGCGCCATCCATGGCGCCGTAAAAATCGGCTTCCCTTGCTATCTGTTCACGTCTGCGTCGAGCCTCATCATCATTAATCAATCCGGCATTCAGATCAGCATCGATTGCCATCTGCTTGCCCGGCATGGCATCCAAAGTAAACCTGGCCGCCACTTCTGAAATTCTACCCGCACCTTTGGTGATGACTACAAATTGAATGATGACGAGAATAGTGAAAATTATAAATCCAACCACATAATTGCCGCGAACCACAAAATTGCCGAAAGAATTAATGACTTCACCGGCATACCCCTCGCTTAATATCAATCGCGTCGATGCCACATTTAATGCCAGGCGCATCAATGTCACAATCAACAGCATTCCGGGAAATACCGAAAGATCAAGAGGGCGTGTTATATATAGCGTCGTGAGTAGGATTACCAAAGAGAACGTAATGTTAAATGCCAAGGCAAAATCCAGAAACCCCGCCGGTACCGGTATTATTAAGACTCCGATAATACCGATAACAAAAACGGCCAAAATTATATCCGAGCGTCTGACAATACTGGCTAATAGGGTTTCATTCTCAATCGGCATACTTTATACCTTCGCTCCCTTCAAACGGTACACATAAGCCAAAACTTCAGCCACGGCGCGATAAAGATTGGCCGGAACGTATGAGCCTATTTCGCACATGTTGAACAAAGCCCGCGCCAACGGACGATTCTCCACAATCGGGATATCGTTTTCACGGGCAATTTCTTTGATTCTCTCGGCAATAAGACGCTCGCCTTTGGCAACAACCATCGGGGCGCTCATCTCATCCGGATTGTACTTTAATGCTACCGCCAAATGCGTCGGGTTCGTGATTACAACATTGGCCTTGGGTATATTCTGCATCATTCGTTTCCTCGACATCTCCCTCTGAATCTGCCGGATTCGAGCTTTAATTTGAGGCGAACCCTCAGTATCCTTATATTCATCCAATATCTCCTGCTTGCTCATTCTTATCGATTTTTCATAATCAAATCGCTGGAAGCCATAATCAAAAAGAGCTAAAAGCAACATCACCACGCCAATCTGAAGGGTTGTCTTCAGAGCCAACGTGCCCATAGCTCCGGCAAAAACAGAAACGGAATTATCAGCCAAGAGATAATAGGTATCTACTTGCGATACGATAACCTTATATCCAACAAATCCGATGACAATCAATTTCACCGAATCACGAATCAACTCCACCAGCGAACGAATGGAAAAAATTCTCTTTATTCCGTTGGCTACATTCAATACATCAAATTTTGGCTCGATCGGTTTTCCCGAGATAATAAAACCAACCTGCAAGACATTTATTCCATAAGCCACCAGCGCCAACACCATTAGCATTGGGCCGAGAAGCAAAAGAAATGTCAATATGCGTGATGATAAGAGCGATACCAGTGTATCGTAGTCGGCCTTCATTTTCGGAGCTTCATTAAAAACAAAAATCATGAACTGCTGAAGCTGTTTCACCAATGCGGGTCCCATTAGATATAGCGTTACTGCTCCAAGGCAGAGTATCACCGCGGAATTCAGCTCCAGTGAGCGGGCAACCTTTCCCTCTTCACGCGCCTTTTGCCGACGGCGCGGAGTTGCTTGTTCAGTTCGTTCCTGGAATGATTCTTCAGCCATATCAGCCTATCAGACAGTCCCCATCTTATGCATTAGCTTCAGGACTTCACCATCAAGAAAAATTACCGACTTATCTATGACAAATCTGAATACCGGCAGTGATGTCGCCATCACCAAAAAACCAACTCCGATTTTCAGGGGAAGGCCGACAATAAATATATTCATCTGCGGGGCGGTTCGAGCTACAACTCCCAGAGCTACCTCCGTAAGAAACAGAGTGATTACCACCGGAGCCGCCAACTTTATTGCCATCACAAATGAATAAGCCGAAAACCTTATAATGAATTCCCCCGCCGAACCGTTAAAATTGAAAACTCCGACGGGAATGAGACGATAACTGTCGGCAAAGGCAGATATGATGGCATGATGCCCATCAATAGTAAGAAATATCAAGGCCGCAACGATAAACCAAAATTCTCCAATTATTGATACTTCACTGCCCGAGTCAGGATCCATGACATTGACAATTGCCAATCCTATTTGATATCCGACAAGGTTTCCTGCCATTTGTACTGATGTAAATAAAATCGAGAAGAAGAAACCGATGATAAATCCTACCAGCATTTCCTTGGCGGCTAATCCCGCCAGTACCCAGATCGAGTCGATTTGCGGAATTGATGCCTGTGATGCAACCGGTATCAGTACAATCGCCAAAATTATTGCCAACCCGGCCTTGATAATGGGTGGAATTAGTCGGTGACCGATTATCGGTGCGATTATAAAAAGCCCAGCCGCTCTAAATGAAATCAATAGAAAGGTTTCTAATTTGGCGGCGCTGTATGTTACAAATTCAAACAACTCTTTTTTACCTATAGTACGGGTCTATCGTCAAGACTTTAATCAAGTCTTATGCCAACCCGCCCGGGTAAGAGCTGTAAAGCTAACTAATTGAAATATAAAGAATTATGGATTGTAGAAAACTTGTGATGCAGATTGAATCCGCTAATAAGGAAAATATTACCTTCATGCTTGAGAAATATTTTCAAACTAAAATAGCTCATAAAGTTGGAATCATCCCGTAAAGGCGGTTGGTGAAATCAACAATCGTATTTATAATCCATGGCAAAAATATCAAAAGCGATACCGCCACGACTATAATTTTCGGAATAAAGGTCAAAGTCATTTCATGAACCTGGGTAATAGCCTGAAGAATTGAAATTATCAAGCCTATCAATAGCCCCGAAATCAACATTGGCGACGACACCAAAAGCATTGTAAATAAGGCGTCACGCGCAATCGATATAACCAACTCCGGAGTCATCAACTATATCCTTCCTCAATGAAATGATTCAACCAATGATTTTACCAATAGATACCATCCGTCAACCAATACAAAAAGCAATATCTTAAACGGCAGGGATACAATAATTGGCGGCAACATCATCATACCCATTGACATTAACACCGATGCCACCACCATATCGATTATCAGAAACGGTATAAATATCAAAAAAGCAATCTGGAATCCGGTCCTCAATTCCGAAAGTACAAACCCGGGAATCAATACATGCAGGGGAATATCATCGGGAGTATTCGGCCGAGGCATCTCCGCCAGATTGACAAACAAGGCCAAATCCTTCTCGCGCACCTGAGCCAGCATAAATTTCCGAAAAGGCTCAATGCCTTTATTGAAAGCTTCTTCTTTTGTGATTTTTTCTTCAAGATAAGGCTTCAATCCGTCATTATATGCCTTGTTGGCCATGGGACTGACAATAAAAAATGTCAATATCAAGGCCAGTGAAAGCAACAATTGATTGGGCGGCAACTGCTGGGTGCCTATTGCCTGACGAAGGAATCCCAACACCACCACTATCCTGACAAATGATGTCACCATCAATATAATCGATGGCGCCAATGTGAGAATGGTAAGCAATACTACTATCTGAAGTGTAGTGGATAACTCCCCGGGCTTTGATGATTGCCCAACCTCGACGGAGATCTTGGGAATGCCCTGAGCAGAGGAACTCCCCGCTATAATAAGCAGGGCAAAAATAATAATTGCAAAAATCCGTGTTGTTTTTTTCATATCCTATGAAATTTCCAAATCCAATTTTTCTGCGGCATTGCCGCTTTTATTTCAATGCCAATTCCGGCATTACTATTCAGCTAATTCCGGCGTTTTCGCCTTTCCCGCGCTTAAAGCAAAATACTTCTCCTTGGCATTGCTTAATATATTCTTAAATCCTGCCGAGCTTTTTTCACTCTGCATTTCCTGAAGAATTTTGGCCGTCTCCTCAGAGCTTAATTCCGCTAACGGCGTCATATTATTGTCGGTAACTCCCACTAAAACCGCCCGATCAGAAAATCGCACCAGTGAAACCGACTTCTTTTGAGCAACATAACTCGTCTCTAGCACTTCTATTATCCGGTTACTTCGATTCGATGATAGACGTCCCCCCATCATCTTCCTCAGCAAATAAAGAAACCCATAAATTCCGGCAACAACTACCACCAGAGCCCCAATAAGCTTCAGCATCGACCATATCATCGGCTCTTCTTCCGATCTGATTATTGCCGTTGATATGGAATCAGCTTCCAAGCTCGGAAAATCAAGTGATGTGCTTCCGGTTCCCTGACCGTTATTAATAGCTGATATTTTCCCTGGTCCGGTTAGCATCAAAGCCAGTGCAAATAATGCCAAGGCGCTGAGAATCAATATTATATTCTTCTTAGGTTTACTCATTTGAGATTCTTTATTCTTTCTTCGGGCGATAAAAGCTGGGTGATTCGAAGTCCAAAACTTTCCTCTACAACCACCACTTCTCCTCGCGCCACACATTTCTGATTAACCAGCAGGTCCACCGGTTCGCCGACAAGCTTATCCAATTCTACCACCGAACCCGGACCTAACGCCAGGATATCGGCAATATTCATCTTGGTACGCCCCAGTTCTATTGAAACCGGAAGTTCAACATCCATTAAAAGGTCAATATTCTGCGAAGCCTTTTGTCCGGAAGTCATCGATAACTGTTGAAACTCCGCATTTTGAACCGTGCGTTCCTCGGGTGTCTTTTCCATATCCTCAGACCCGAATCTGCCGGAAGCGACATCCTTCAACACATCATCAATGGCATCCTGACTTAGTCCGACTTCTTCATCAGAATTGGAAGGCTCCTCTTCTGGAACTTCGCTCTGTTCCGGCTCATCCGGTGGAATACCTACTTCCCTCATAAGATCCTCCGCCGAGGAACTGTCGGGAGGTATATTCAGATCATTGTTGTCATCCATAACTTATTTACTCCTTTCCAAGGTACGGAAAAACTTCAGTTATCTGGCAGGCTCTTCTTTTTCCGAATAACCCCGGACGACAAAGAAATTTCTTATATCCGCCCACCAATAAATCGACCGGGGAGTTTATCTTTACATCGCTGGTTATCACGTCGCCGATTCTAAGATTGATAAATTCGTTCACCCTTAGTTTGGTGCGGGCCAATATCACCGAAGCTTCCACATTGATATTCTGGATATTTTGATTATTCACATCCCTGCTTTCCGGAAGATTCTTTCGCTTGGTGGCATCAATCCAATTTTGTGCGGATAACTTACTTAAACTTGACTCCAGAGAAACATAAGGATAGCAGATTGTCAGAAGTCCGGTGGTGCTGAAAAGCTTCAATTGAATCGAAATGACAATAACCGTTTCGTTGCCCGGCACAATTTGTATAAATTGGGGATTTGTTTCAAAGGATTTTTCCTCTATATTGATTGGTACAATATTCCGCCATGAATCCTCCAAATCCCGGTATATCTTCTGGACGATTTTTGTCATTACCGTCTTTTCAATTCCGGTTAATTCTCTTTCAATTTCAAGAAGCTTTTCACCTCCTCCGAACATACGGTCGATGAATGCAAAAGTGAGCGCAGGGTTGTAATCCATGATGCATAATCCTTCAAGCGGCTGAGCTGTGAAAGTATAGGTGCACGATGGCGAAACAAGAGACATTATGTATTCCGAATAGTTGATTTGGTCCACTGAAATCAGGTCAACATCGACCATGGTTCTCAACATCGCCGAAAGCGTGGAACTGATATGGCCGGCGAAGTTATCATGCATGTTTTCAAATGTTCTTACCTGATCCTTCGAAACACGGTTCGGGTGCTTAAAATCATAATTGATAACCGTCTTTACCTGTTCCGACTTCCCCATCTGTGGTTCCGGCTCAGATTCGGCAGATGATGACACCGTTGATAATAGGGCATCAATCTCATCCTGCGACAATATTTTCGCCACTCAAACAACTCCTTCCATATTATTGCAGTATAAAATCAGTGAAATAAACCGCCGCCAAATCCTCCACTTCTAATAATTGCTCTACCCTCTTTTTAATCTGAAATCTGGTGATCTCTTTCTGCTTCGGATCCGACAATTGCTCCATGGTTTTTGAACCCAATATGGTAATCAAAGCATCCTTTATAAGCGGCTGACGCTCCTCAAACAGTTTGAGACTCTCGGGAGAACCGACTTCAAATCCAATCGAGATCGAAAGAAACCTTGTTCCGCTCGTGCCGGCCGGATTAACTATGATATCTTCCATGGTAAATATGGCAGACGGTTTTTCATCCTTACTTTTCTTTTTCTCTTTTTCCTTTTCTTTTCCTTCCGCCTTGGCGTCTTTGGATTCTTCCGTCTTTGCTTCTTCTCCGCTTTTGGAACCACCCAAAAATTTGGTCCCTACAAAATATCCTGCTACCAGCAAAACCACGCCGGCCACGGCATAAATCGCTATGGGCGGAATCTTCTTCTTTTTTGCAGGCTCTGCTTCCGGGGACGGTGTTTCCTTAGCAGGTTTCTCATCCTTGGGAGACATGCTTTTTCCTTTCCGTTATTCTTTCTCACGACCGCGAATCGTCGAATCAACTCCCAGAGTCAGGCGACGGAATTCCGCCACCCTCCTGATTATTTCATCAGGCGTCTCTTTTACCATTATCTTTTTGCCGTCGGTAAGACTTATGATGGTATCAGGAATCGATTCGACGAATTCTATCAAGTCGTCGTTTATTATCATTTCAGAGTTGTTCAGTTTTGTAACCTTAATCATTTAGTCATAACCTGTTATCTTTTCAGGTTCACCAACTCATCCAGCATATTGTCCGAAGTCGTAATGATTCTGGCATTCGCCTGAAAACCTCTTTGTGCCGTTATCATATTAGTGAACTCCTGGGCAATATCGACCGAGGAAGCTTCTAACGCACCTGACGAAATACTTCCCGAGATGGTCTCCCGCGCAACGCCTTCAATCGCCTGTCCGGAGTTGGCCGATGCCTGATAAAGCGATTGGCCCGATTTCAAAAGCCCGGCATGGTTATTGAAATCAGCCAGAATTATCTGCGCCAGAATACGGGTGACTCCATTTGTAAAAATACCCGAAATATTCCCCGAGTTGTCGATCGATATCTTATCCAATATTCCCAGACCATATCCGTTCTGCGTCAAAATTGATGTGGTATGAGCGGAGGCAAACCCTGTCAGACCGTCATATCTTCCGGTTGTTCCCGCATCAATCACCATCTCTACAAGAGCGGCGCCATTGTTCGGATTAAAAGTCAAGGTCGTGGCGCTTCCATCAAAGGCAAATGAAAGAAGTGATCCGTCGTCATTGAATCTCGCCGTACCGCTTCCGCCGGATACTATCGTTTCTTCTCCTGTAAACGATACCGACCAGCCCCACTCATTCGGCGTTGGCGATTTGAGAAAATCGACAGTCATGGTATGCTTACCGCCCTGTGAATCATATACCGTTATTGAAGCCGCATGGGTTGTATCCTCAGTATTTATCACGGCCGTACCTGCCGCCAATCCGCTTATACTGCTTATTTCTACGCCGCCGCCGCCCAATCCGGAAATTCCCATCGCCAGACCGGTCGTATCATCAACAACGATTTGCAACGCCTCCGGAGTAAGGGCAAGGCTATCAGTTGGCGTAAAGGTATCAGTGCAGGTAAAGGTGTGGTCGATGCCATTGTTCGCCGCTAATGTGGCGCCATTGGCAACGCCAAATATCACGCCGACAATATTTCCGGCTGTAGCCACGCCACTGCCGTTCAGCGTCACACTCGATGCCGATGAGACTATATTATTATCTACCCCTGAACCGGCCTTCTCTCTTGTTAAACGAATTTCGCCGCCGACAAGTTCTGCCTGAACGCCGGTAATCTGATTAATAGCGGATATCAAATCATTGATTGTCGAATTTACGGTCAAACCGGTAACAGTATCCACTGATGTGCCGTTATCTCTTGATAACGTAAAACCGGAAACATCGGTTACCCCCAGACTCGCAAGAGTCATACTACCGGCAAGAGTCGCCCCGGGATTTCCCGTGCCATCATCGGCAACATTACTCCCAGTGAATATCGAATTAGTCGCCTGAGTACCAGTGATTGTAAGAGTATGCTCGCCGCCGCCGCCATTAATAGCTATTCCTGTTACCGTGTCAATTCCGGTTGTTCCTTCTGAAATCAGCTCGGCCCGAGAATCGGTTGCCACTGAATTCAAATTATTCCCCAACGATATAGTCGAAGTGGCTCTCGCCGGATCCTGTTGCCCAAACGGCATGGTTATATTACCCACAGCCGTAGTGGTACGGATTACGCCGTCAGCATCAGCCATTCTTCCCTGAAGAAACAGACCCGATGATGGATCCACCAAGTTGGAATTGGCGTCAAATCCAAATGAACCGGCTCTGGTGTAATACTTCCCTGTTCCATCTGAAAGAACAAAAAATCCCGAACCCTGTATGGCTAAATCAGTAATCTGGCCGGTTGTCTCCAATCCTCCCTGCTGGAAGAGATTGTCAATCGTCCCAACCATCATCCCCAATCCAAGCTGAATCGGATTGGTGCCACCGCTTATCTCGGATGGGCGTCCCGCCCCTTTGTAGGTTTGTACCAACGATTCCTGAAAATTAACCCGTCCGGGCTTGAATCCGATGGTATTGACATTCGAAATGTTATTGCCTATTACATTCATTTTCAGCTGATGATTTCGTAATCCCGAAACCCCTGCAAAAAGTGATGCCATCATATAATCAAATTCTCCTTACCTTTCGGCAAGACCTCCCCGTCTTGATACGGGGTCCAGCCTTGGTTGAAATTTCTCATCATTCTTTTCATACCTCATCATAGAATTATGGCAGAATCGATTGAAGTCACGACACCCTCACGAAGGTTCTCCCGCCCAAAAGCGGTAACCACCGTCCGTGAAGATACGGAAACCACATAGGCCGCTTGATCATCCAAAATTAATGTCTCTTTCGAGCCTTTGACCGCCGCCTTGTCAATCGCCTGCGATAATTGCGTCATCTTATCATCTGAAAGCTCTATGCCGCGCGAAAATAACCTTTCCCGCGCATGCTTGGAAAAATTAACCTGTGTCGCTTTGGCCAATTCATTCGAAAACGTATCCTTTAATACTTTCGCTTCTTCTTTTTGTGCAACCGCGTTACTTCCTTTTCGATGGTTGACAATATCCAGAAGATTTACTGCACGACTTAAACCGCCCATGCGCATTGGCTATTCCTCCATGTTCCTTCTGTTAAATTTTTACGGCTGTGACATCGCTTAGGGGTATCTCAAGACCATCTACTAAGAGATATGCCGAACCCCCGCGATAGATCACTCCCGTCACTTCTCCATTAACATACAACGACGGCGCAAAACTATCCCCCCTTCCATTAACGGCGTTTACCTCTACGGAATAGAAGCCGGCCGCAAGACGGGTGCCGTCTTCATCATTACCATCCCATGTAATTGATGATTGTCCGGGGGAAACATCATCGAGAGTCAATGTCCGTACAGTATTGCCATCAGCATCGACAATCTTAGCCGTGACACTTTCCGCATACTCGGCAGTCGTGAATTTTATATCGGGCTGATTATCCGTTCCAAGATAAATGCCGCTGTAATTGGCGTCAATCTCCTTTCCGATCAACGATGTCGCCATGGTATTATTAATTGTCTGCATCTGCAGATAATCCCATTCTAGGGAACTGTCTAAAGACTGGTTCATATTCTGCAATTGTTCCAGAGATGAAAACTGCGCCAACTGCGCTACAAAAGCCTCATCATCCATCGGCTTCATTGGATCCTGATGAGTCAGTTTTGTTATCAACAAATGCAGAAAATCATCTTTGTCCAAAGTATTCCGCGTTGCCGTGTTTAATGATGAACCGCTTGTTTCTGAGTTGATTGCTGATATTATTCCCATCTTTTCCTCCTAAGCAATCCAGTTTACTCCGTTTGAGTTGATGTACATTTCGCTATGCGGTATAACCTCAGATGAATACAATCCCTCATTGTTATTATTATTCCGCTCCAAATTCCCCTGCTGATGATTTCCATTTTCATAATTGCCGCTTGTATTGTCTTGTGCAAAACGATGCCCGACGCTGCCGCCGCTCAACGAAACATCAAAGTGGTCAAGCTTGATTCCCTGTTTGGATAATTGCTCAATAAGCGAATCAAGATTGTTTTCCACCGCCGTTTGGGCCGCGAGGTTATCGACCACCAGCCGTCCGGTAACCGTGTCATGATGATTCGAAAGAGTCAGTCTGACATTCCCCAGATGCTCCGGTTCCATTTTAATAATAACCGTCTGTCCCGTCCTAACATTGTTTTGTTCAATGTCGCGAGGTAGGACAAATCGAACCGGTTCACTTTCAGGAGTCGAAACGGATGACTCAGCCTGCTTTACAACATGATGAATCCCCATTGTCGAATTTTTATCGGATATAATGCCATTATTATATGATTCAACCGACATAACTGCTTTGTGCAATTCTTCTGGTTGATCTATACTTGTGCCTAATGACTCATCTCCGATAATGGTCTGCGCCATATCAGCGTGAACAATATCCTTCTCTGTACCCAATTTGGTTTCAGATTCGGATTTGCCTGACATCGGTAACGTCAAGCTCTGGCTGTTTTCATTGCCGGCAATGTGGCCGGAGTCGAGCGCAATTCCGGCGCTTGAAACACCCCATTTGTTTGATGACACAAGTTCCTTCAATGTCATTTCAGGCATTGAACTAATGCTGTCTGATTTGACAGTTATGTCATCTTGCCCAAATACTTTAGCCTCTTTGATATTCAAGAGTGCCGCAGAGGCAAATTGAAGCGGCGCCTGCTTTACAAACATCTGCGGCAAATTGCTCTCCAAAATAATGCTGGTAAGTCTATTATCATTGCTTTGCGGCATTGAAAACACTATTGGTGCGTTTGTGTTATCTAATGCGCTCATCATCTGCGGGATTTGCCCATCATCAAAATTGCCCATTAGATTTTCATTCAAACCAGTCAATAGCGTTACTTTGTCATTCAGAGCAAACGACTTAAGCGACGCGGCTAACTTCCCCTTCAGCTCATTAATGGAATGGATATCAAAACCGACCTCGAGCAAATCCAGCCCTTCATTTTGTGCAACTATTTTAGCCGAGTCATCAAGAATGGTTGATTCTGCCAAAAGGGAAAATTCTTTGTCCGATGCCATTCCCAAGGCTTCAACTTGGTTGTTATCCGTAACTTCCATTGTATTGGGCATAAATGTTGTCATCGAGAAATTTGGTGTCATGCCAATCAGTCCTGCAAGCGATTGATCTGCTTGAGCGGAATTTGGGTCATCTGCCTGTTTGGATGACATACCGATGCCCTCCAAAAGCAAATCTCCATATACTTGAAGAAAGTCAGATTCAGGCGATGACCCAATGGCCTTTTCGGGCAACATTCCCGAATTAGGACCGGCAGGGGCAACCCCCAATAGGGATGCCAGGTCGATAATTTGTGGTGTTAAATTCATTTCTCCTCTGCAATTGATATAAGTCGTGTCGATATTACGGCGGCTCGCTTCGGCGGCATAAGCGCCAAAATCTTGGCCGCATTGACAGGCTTCATACGCGGAAGAATCTGGACAATCAAAGAATCATCAAGATTCTCAAATAGACGCGCTACCTCATCCGGCTTCATGCTGTCATATAGCTTCGTCAAACTCGC
The DNA here is from genome assembly GCA_020058225.1 of Candidatus Zixiibacteriota bacterium. Taxonomy (GTDB): domain Bacteria; phylum Zixibacteria; class MSB-5A5; order GN15; family PGXB01; genus JAGVEJ01. The sequence goes on from JAGVEJ010000123.1 coordinate 25,055, forward strand.
CAAACGGGATGATTCAGCCAATTCAATTTTCGTCAGACCATGATCTACTCTGTTTTGGATTGAATCCAATATTTGCCTCTGGCTATCAATGATCGCCTGTTGCTCTGCCAGCTTCAGCATCTCTTCCTGTATCCAATTGAGGGTATCAACTGAATCCTGAACTGCTGTGGCAAGCGATTCGGCTGTATCCGCCGGTTCGAGATACCCAAGTTCCCGCATAATAGCGGCTGTATCAATATCCAAAAAAGATAAATCGGCCATCATTAATTCCTCTTCTGTTAACTCTGGGATGCTATCTCCTCCTTTTGCCTTATGTTCAACTGCTGTCCCGGCTTCGCCCTTATGCTCCGCCTTCTCCTCAGTTAAAACTTTTTGCTCTTTTGTATCTAAACTATCTTTTGCTTTGGATTCTTGAGAAATCTCCTCCCCGGGGTGCGGCTCTTTTTTAAATAACGAGGGAATAATCATCGCCAATGCGAAAAGAACTCCACCAATTACAAACGGCAGAATAAACTTCTTTATTCCGCTCTTTTTGGGAGATTCGGGCGTTGATTCTTCCGGGTCATCCAGCCCGACAACCTCATTATCATCTTTCTCATCAACCATAGCATCAAATAGAAATAGTTACATTTTTCCTCAAATTATTTAAGCAAGGCCTATGCCATAATTTTGCGCGTGCCATTTTACATTATGCCTTTCAAGAGGTTAAGCGGCATTTATTCCCATACACTTTCCAACAAGTTCTGGGTATTTCCGGAAAATATTTCTTTGGAAATCGGCAAACAGTTCCACCAAAACCCCGACAACACAAATTAAACATGATTAGATTATTAACTATTGTGGTGTCCCTAACGCTTCTTTATAGCCCTCGACCGAAATGCGCCGGCAGGAACCCATTCCTGCCGGAATTCATTGCGTCGGAAAATCCGCCTGCGTGTACTACTTCAGAGTTTCGGTAACAAATCGGCGACATGTTGGAGTTTTTCTAAAGG